>NZ_QLNF01000039.1:165013-207577 GCF_003261015.1 Agrobacterium sp. MS2
TCGGCCACGAAACCGTGGGTCGCGGCATCGAACATGCCTTCGGTCACCACGCCCTGCCCTTCGCGGAAGAGATCGGGCAGGATGCCGGTATAGCTGACCGGCACGGTCGCTTCGCCATCCGTCACCGTGAAGCTCACCGTGCGGCCCTCGCCGCGCTTGATCGACCCTTCCGCCACCAGCCCGCCAAGGCGGATGCGCGTGCCGGGGTTGACGGGCGTTTTTTCCAGATCGGCCGGCATGTAGAAATAGGCGATGGACTGGCCGAAGGCGAACATGACCAGCAGCACGGCCGCCACGATGAAGCTCATGCCGCCGCCGATGATCGCGAGTCGTTTCTGTTTGCGGGTCATTGTGTCACTCCCTGCGGCGCGGCATCCTGTTTCCCGTTCATACGGATCGGTCCGGCGGAAACGCCGAGTTCCTTCGCCAGCGCCAGAAGCTGCCTGCCCTGCTCACCCTCCGGCGGAAAAGCTTTCAGCCCCGCCCGCAGCGCCTCTCCGGCCTTGGCTTCGTTCTTCAGCACGGAATAGGCACGCACGAGCCGCATCCACCCTTCGAAATCGGCCGGGTTATCCTTCAGCTTGGCGTCAAGGCTCGCCACCATACCTTCAATCATCGCCTGCCGGTCGGTCGCCGTCATGTCTTTTGCCGCCGCCATGTCCTCGGTCGTCGGGCCGGGTGCGGCAGGCTTCGTTTCGCCGCCAGTCCGGGCAATATGCTCGCGCACCAGGGGCAGCCATGGCGCGCCAGCCGGGGCGTCTGCCGCCAGCTGAGTGAAGGCCGCGCGTGCTTCCTCCGCCTCGCCGGCCTGTTCCAGCGACAGCGCGAGATAGAAGCGGGCACGCGGGTTGCCGGGTTTCAGCTTTTCCGCCTCGGCAAATGCATCCCGCGCCGCCTCGATGACGATACCGTCATTACCGGCCACCAGCGTTTCGCCAAGGCCCGTCAGTCGTTCGGCGCTCGGGCCCAGAATGCGAAGCGCATTGCGATAGGCGAGCTCGGCGTCGCCAAGCCGCTGCATCTTGAAATAGATCGGTGCCAGAATGTCCCAGCCCGCGCCATCATCCGGGTTCTGCGCCAGATGCCTTTCGGCCCTTGCGACCAGCAGATTCATGTCGTTGCCGGGCTTTTCAAGGCGTGCCTCGAGCGGCATGTCCGGCACCTCCGGACTGCCGTTCCAGATGTAAAGACAGAGACCCAGCGCCGGCAACAGAATGGTGATCAGGCTGGCGGCGAGATTGTGCCGGCGCGGCCGGGTTTCTTTGCCGGGTTGCTCTTCCGCTTCGGCGGCGGCAAGCAGACGGCGGCCGATTTCGGCGCGGGCATAATCCGCCTCGGTCTGCCCGATCAGGCCGGCGGCGCGCTCGCGGTCCAGTTCGGCCAGCTGGTCACGATAAACGGCAACCTCACCGTCACGGCGCGTCTGCGGCGCCTCGGTCTTCCGCATCAGCGGGTACATCAGGACGATGGCAACAGCCGCCGTCAATATCGCAACGACAATCCAGAACATAAGGCTCAATTACTCGAATGCGCGGCACATGGAAACATGAAGCGCAGGGATGACGCGAATTTGAGACATCACGCCGCACCGCAGGCCGTTCCCCCGGCTGCACCGCCATGCCTCTCTTGTCATCGCAAAGGGCCCGTGACCTTGATTTGCGTCAAACCGGTTATGTCAGCGGCGACCAGCTTCCATCGGCATTGCGGCAGGCTGCGCCACGCGCCCGGGTTTCGCGTCCGTCTACCGTCAGGGTGTGCGAATATTGCCGGCAGTTCTGGTTGCCAACCTGATAGGGCGCATTGGCGACCACCTGGCCCCTGGCGTCATCGCCCGTCCAGGTGACAGGCGTGCCGACCGGGGCCGTTTCCAGCGCCTTATATTCGGCCTCCAGCGCCTTTGTCTGGTCACCCCTGTCAAGCTGCACGCCGCTTCGCCCGACAATACCGCCTTCCAGATTGGCAAGGAAGGGCGTGGAGGGCTGTGACGAACGGCCGAAAAGACCGCCGCCTGCCGGGCGGGTGCCCGTGGTGGTGCAGGCGCTCAGCATGGAAACGCACAGGATCGAGAGAAGTGCCGGGCGTGACACCAGCGAACGCATCGTCACGGAGCGGCAGCCATCATACACGTCAACCAAACCCTGTCCTCTTTCCTACCGCATTGCATCAATATACCAGCGTTGAATTTCTTGCCTTTTTTCTCGGCTCACGCAAGCTCTTTCGAAAGGCCGGGCAAAATCAGATCTGCCTTCAACCCGCCGATGGCGCTGCGCGACAGCGAAAAGCGGCCATGGTACTCTGACACCACCTCTGAAACGATCGACAATCCGAGGCCCGTGCCGGGGCGGCTCTCATCCAATCGCCGCCCACGCTTCATCGCTTCGCTGATCTGTTCCGGCTCAAGTCCCGGCCCATCATCCTCCACCGTCAGCTCCACCCAGGCGCGACGGGCGATTTCGGCGTCGGAGGATGGGTGCGTGCCGGTCGCCAGCGTAATGACCACACGTGTCTGTGCAAAACGCGCGGCATTTTCGAGAAGATTGCCGACGACCTCTTCCAGATCCTGCTGCTCCATGCCGAGTACCGCGCCGGGTTGCTCGAAATTCAGCACGAACTGCTTGTCGGGGTTCAGGCGGCGCATGACACGCACCAGCCGTTCCAGCGCCGGTTCGGCCTCCACGCGGGCAAGGATGGAGCCGCGCTGGGCGGCGATGCGGGCGCGGGAGAGATAGGATTGCACCTGCGCCTGCATGGCGTCCGCCTGAGCGCGCACAAGGTCGCCGTGCTGCGGATCGAGCGTGCGGGCTTCGTTCAGGAGAACGGCAATCGGCGTCTTCAGTGAATGGGCGAGATTGCCGACCTGCATACGGGCGCGCTCGACGAGCCTTCGGTTGCTATCGATCAGTGCGTTGACCTCGTTGGCGAGTGGCTGGATTTCGCGCGGGAATTCGCCTTCGAGGCTTTCCGCCTCTCCGCCCCTGATCTTGCCAAGTGCGACGCGAGCCTGATCGAGCGGCCGCAGACTGTAGAGAATGGCAAGACCATTGACGACAAGACTTCCGACACCAAAAACGGCAAGCGCCAGATAGAGGCTGTTGGAGAAGTCCCGCACATCGTCCTCCACGACGTTCAGATTGCCGGACACACGGAAACGCGCTGCACGCCCCTCGCCATCCAGCACGACTTCGGTTTCCGCCACCCGCACCTGATTGCCGGCCTCGTCGGTGACGGCATAAAAGCGCTCGTAGCGGTTGTCGAAGGGGGCATCGAGAATGCTCGGCACCGGAAGGGTGGAAACGCCGAGCGAGGAAGAGACCAGCGGCGCGGTCTGGAAATTTCCGAGCGGCTCGACAACCCAGTACCAGCCGGTATCGGGCTGCGAAAAGCGCAGATCGCCAAGCTGCGGGCTGCCGGCCAGCGTATTTTCGTTGGAAATCGTCACGGAATTGATGACGTTATAGAGCTGTGCCCTGAGAAGATCGGTGAAGCTGCGCTCCACGCCCTGGCGGTAAAGCGTCGAGATCACGACGGCGATCACCACCAGCGCCAGCACCGACCAGAGCGAGGCGAGCAGCAGGACGCGGGCGGTGAGAGAATTACTTCGCATCTGCCGGCGCTTGCATCCGGTAACCGAGACCACGGATCGTCTCGATCAGATCAACCCCGAGCTTCTTGCGAAGACGTCCGACAAATACCTCGATCGTGTTGGAATCGCGGTCGAAATCCTGATCGTACATATGCTCCACCAGCTCCGTGCGCGATACGACCTCACCCATGTGATGCATGAGATAGGACAGGAGCCGGAACTCGTGCGAGGTGAGTTTCAGCGTCGTGCCGTTGACGGTCGCCTTGGAGGACTTTGTGTCGAGCCGGACCGGGCCGCAGACGAGTTCGGAAGAAGCGTGGCCGGCCGCGCGGCGGATGAGCGCGCGCACGCGGGCAAGAACTTCCTCGACATGAAAGGGCTTCGTCACATAGTCATCGGCGCCGGCGTCGATGCCCGCCACCTTGTCGCTCCAGCGGTCGCGGGCGGTCAGGATGAGAACAGGCATGGCCTTTCCGGCCGCGCGCCATTTTTCGACGACGGTGATGCCATCGAGTTGCGGCAGGCCGATATCAAGAACGATGGCGTCATAGGGCTCGGTGTCACCGAGATAATGGCCTTCCTCGCCGTCGAATGCCTGATCGACGACATAACCGGCCTCCTTGAGAGCATCGGTCAGCTGACGATTGAGATTGGCATCGTCCTCAACAACGAGAATACGCATTGTCCGCCCTTTCCTGTGTCCCGGCCCGCGTGCGTGGCCGGTCATGCTAGATGTCTCGGATCGTTTTCCGATATTTCGGCGATGCGGGCAAGCTACATCGGCACGCGCATCGTCACCTTGCGCGGGCGCTCGCCATTTCCCTGGACGAGAACGGTGACGACACAGGACTGACCGTCGCCGGAAGGATAGACAGAAAGAAGCTGGCCGCCGGTTTCGCGTACAACGCGGGCCACGGCCGCGCCGCAGTCGCTGGCAGCGAGAATGTAGTGGCCCTGCAAATCAGCCTCGGGCGCCGTGAAACCGGAAAGCCCGGCTGCAAGCGTCGCGATGATGAGAGGTGATGCCATTCTACAAACTTCCACAAAAAAAACGGGTGCGTCTTGAACCGTATTGTGACCGAATATGTAGCGCAAAGCGTCTGAATGGCAAATGAATGCCGCCCCCGCAGCGGGAAGACGGAACGGGAGCGGCGCTTGCGCGGGCGGGGTCAGCGGATCGCACGGGTCGCCGAAAGGCGGCCGTAAAGCGCGATGAGACCGCCAATTCCGCCGGCCACGGTCATCAGGCCGTCGGCCAGCTCACCGTGAAGTCCGGCGGGCAGATCAAAGCCGGCAATGGTGAAAAGCGGGGCGAAGACCGCAATCAGCGCGCCCCATATCGTGCGGGATTGATACCACGGTTTGGTACTGTCCATCTTGTCGTCCTTTGCTTTGTTTTCAGGCATTTATGAAAGCGGGAGAACGGCCTGTGCCGCCACTCCCAGGGGCACCGCGCGGCCGAGCTGGCGGACTCGCACGGAAATGTGATCCCGCAGCGCCGGAAAATCTGTGAGTTCGGCTGTTGCTGGATAAAACCATAAGGGTTCCGAGACGTCGGCGGTACGCCGCACCTCGTCGCCGTCCATCACCTCCACCCGATAACGTTCGAAAGCTTCATCCAGCGGAATTTCGCTTGCGTCCCAGCCATCGGCGTCCATCCGCCCCCGGCGTTTCCAGCTGATGAGAACGCCATCCGTTTTTCGCAGGCCGGCAAGATGCACCGGCGCAAGCGGCGTCAGCGCCCGAAATCCGGCCTCGACGGAGAAAGGCCCGACCGGCGCACCGGCCTGTTCCGCTGCCTCGACAATCCAGTTCATTCGCCGGCCACGCTCTCCGGCGAGCAGACCGAGAGGCTGTACCGCGGCATCCAGAACAACCACGGGCGCCCCTGCCGGCGCACCGGTGGCCAACGCGTCTTCCGTGCCGGCAAGGCCGCGCAGGAGAACAGAAAGCCGCCAGCGCGACCTCGCGGTTTCCTCTGCCTTCGCGAAAGCGACGATTTCCCAGACACCATTCGCCCCCCTCACGGCGATGCGGTTCTCGCCGTTCAGCACCGAAAGCGGTTCGGCCGATGCAACTTCGCCGAAAGGCAGATCGAGCACGATGGTATTTGCACGGTCGAAGCGACCGGAGGGCCCAGGCTTCAGCGGCATTGCCAGCGTTGCGATCCTGGCCGGACGGTCTAGCACGACGCGCTGGCCGTATCCTTCCGTGCCTGATGAGGCCGAGACGACGATGTGCCGCCAGGGTTTCGCGAAGGCGGCAACTCGCGCCGACTGCTCGGCCGCCGCACCGTCCTGATACGGCAGATCGAGAAACAGCACTTCCGGCGCGAAACCCTCGCTGCCGCTTGCGCCACGGGCACGTCGCTCGTCCGCCACACCGGCAAAAGTTGACAAGGCCGGGGAAAAGGCCCGCGCTTCCACCTGCCGCACCGCACCATCCTCGATACGGCTGACCATGAACCGACCTGCGGGCGCCTGCGGAAAGGCATCCGTGGAGAGACGGATGCAGTCGCCCGGCTCCAGCGCAATCTGCCCCGGCGGCAGGGCAAAACGCAGGCTGCGCCGTGCCTGGCGGCTGTCGCGCAAGGCCGCCTCGATCGCCGCTTGCGCCGTTTCCGAAGATAGAGCGGCGTTGAGATCGAGCCGCATGACACGGCTGCCGGCATTCTCCACGCGCCGCGAACGCACGCTCGCCTGCTCGTAGTCCAGCGCCGGGTTGAACGAGGTCAGAACGGCTTCCGCGGGGAAATCGCTGTCGTGGCCGCGATTTTCCGACCACAGCGGTTCACCCTCCAGATCGGCGAGAATGGAAATATCCCGAACGGGCGTGACAGCCCCGTTGCGGGAGCGGAAACGCAGGGTGCCGGCATCCTCCGCCACATCCAGCTGAAATGCCGCGATCAGCGGCTCCAGCAGGCTGCGGGCCGAAGTTACCTCGCCTTGCACATAACCGATGAGATCGCCGCTGATGGCGGAGACGTCGAAAGCGGAAAAGCCGTGATCCGTCAAAATGGCGGCGATGGTGTCGGCAAGCGTCGCCGTTCCCAGCCGGCCGTTCAGCCAATGGCCCGTGCGCCAGTTACCGCCATCGCTCCACGTCGCACCGTTTTGCGGAAAGGCCGGGAAAGGCCGCGCATCCCAGGTCCACAGATAGATCCGGCTCGTATCCACCATCGCGGCATCGCCATTTTCCCAGTGCCCCAGATGCGCCTCCAGAAAACGCCGCTGCTGGCTGTCCGCCCTGCTTTTGCGGGAAAAATGGGGAAAGGCGTTTTCCGCCGATTTCGGATCGGGAAAGACATTGGGGCGTGTCGCGCTCTTGTCCACCGCCGGGCAGCCGAGTTCCGTGAACCAGATGGGCTTCGAGCCCGGCCTCCATACGGTCGGCGTGGTGCTCTCCTTCCCGCCGGGCCGATCGTAATGGAGATTTTCCCACCAGTTTCGAAGGTCCTTGTAGCGGAATACCCATGGCTTTGCCGTTGTGCCATCGGCAATGGGGGTTCGCCGCCGGGCCGTGCGGTCGGCTTCGCTTGCATAAAACCAGTCGAAACCCTCGCCAGCCGTAACGGCGCGGCGGAAGGCCACAGCGTCATCCGGGCCGGTCATGCCGTCAGGATTGCCGTTTGCGGCATCTTCGTCGCGCCAGTCGGAGAGCGGCATGTAATTGTCGATGCCAATGGCGTCGATGTCGGGGCTCGCCCAGAGCGGATCGAGATGGAAGAACACGTCCCCCGAGCCGTCGTCCGGCTGGTGACCGAAATATTCGCTCCAGTCCGCAGCATAGGTTAGTTTCGTCGCCCTTCCGACGACAGCCCGTACATCGCGCGCGAGCCGCACCAGCGCCTCCACGAAGGGAAAGGCGCCGTTGTCGTCGCGCAACCCCGTCAGCCCCCGCAGTTCGGAACCGATCAGGAAGGCGTCGACGCCTCCCGCTTTTACCGAAAGGTCGGCGTAATGCAGCACCATGCGTCGATAGCCCTCGGCGCGGGAACAGAAACGATCGATCTCCAGCCGCGCACCGGCGGTACGATCGGCCGATCCGGGCCTCCCGGGTGCGGGAAAGCAGGTGATGCGCCCCCGCCAGGCATAGGCGTCCTGTTCGGCCTTGCCATAGGGATCCGGCAGGCCGTTGCCCGCCGGCACGTCCATCATCACAAAGGGATAAAGGCAGACCTTCAGGCCCCGCGCCTTGAGGTCGGCTATCGCCTGCAGCACACCTTCATCATTCGGCGTGCCGCCATAGGCGGGACCGCCATGATGATGGCTGACCGGATGCGCCCCGGCGCGTGTCAGGCCGGCAACGGACCACGGCGTCGTCTCGCCCTCCCGGTCCCCCACTTCAACACCCGGCAGGATGCGGCATTCGCCCGCCCGCATATCCGTGCCGAACCAGCTCACCACCAGCGCCACGCTTTGAAGAGCGGGGCAAAGCGCCTGCAATTCATCGATGGCAGCGCGCCAGTCCGTCTCGGCCGTCAGGCCGTTACGGTTCATCACGCGGCTTTCACCCATGGCCGTATGCTCGGAAACCGGCACCGTTGCGTAACCATGTTCGGTTGCGCCCGGAATGACGGTCACGGCGCGGATCGACTTCTCCAGCCCGCCGACCGGCCGCGCCACCTCGAACTGCATGAGCGGAATGCGGTTGCCATAGGCTTCAAGCGGCAGGCGCTCGATGACCACATAAGCGAGGCCGCGAAAGGCGGGAGCATTGCCGCTCCCCTGTTTCGCCTCGATCAGCGGATCGGGCAATTGCGTTTCGCTGCCGGGATAAAAGCGCATCTCGATGCCGGTCAGGTCAATTTCGCGCCCATCGGCCCAGACGCGCCGCACGAAGGCCGCCTCCCCCTCGCAGAGACCGATGGCGAGATTGGCGAAATATCGATAGGTTTCCGTCCTTGGGCCGCGGTTGCCTTTGCCACCACGTCTCTGCACGACACGGCTTTCTTCGAAACGTGTCGCCCAGATCAGGGTGCCGCCGATCCTCGCCGTACCGTAAAGCCGGTTTATCGCGGCGCCTTCATCCGCACCGGGAATACGCGCGGCCGAGAGCCGTGCCCCGGACACGGTACGACCGTCTGAAAGCAAGGCGCGATCCACGGCGTTGCCAGCCAGCGCGCCGGCCGCACGCCCGATGATCGCTCCCACGGGCCCAAAAATACCGCCGAGCGCCGCACCTGCTGCCTGAAATAGTATGGTTGCCATGCCTGCCTCAAAAAATCTCAGGGATCGGGAAAGCGGAAAATGCCGGCGATGCGCCGTTTCCAGCATGGCACCAAGGCGGAACGCACCACCGCCGCCTGCTCATAAGCGTGGATGAAATGCCGGGATTCCGCGAGGATGCCGAGATGTTTAGCCGCCGCATCGGCCCGCCAGCGGAACAGCAGCAGGTCTCCGGGCTTTGCCCCGTCCAGGCCCGAAACGTCGGGAAAATGACGTTGCACGGCCGCCATCAGCCGGTCCTCACCACAGCGCTCGGCCCAGTCAGGCGCATAGGGCGGCGGAAGTTCCGGTTCGCTGCCGTAGAGTTCGCGCCAGACGCCTCGGATCAGGCCGAGACAATCGCAGCCAACGCCCCTTAGCGACGCCTGATGCCGATAGGGTGTGCCGATCCACGGCTCGGCCAGCGCCAGCACCTTGTCTCCCGTCTCGCTCATGGGAACAAGGCCCCGCCATCGTGGGTGTGACCACCGCTGGCATAAGAATAGGCGAAATCAGCCCCTGGAAGATGGGGAAATCCCCTGAAATTCAGCTGATTGGCGAATGTATGCCTGCATGTGGCGAAGCTCTTGTCGCAACCGGCCGTGACGGAAAAGCTGTCTCCCGGCAACGGTGCCTCATCCGGTGGAAGCCAGAAAGAAAGAAGCGCGCCGCCATTGCGCTGCTCATGACCATCGAGATCGAACCCGCGCCCGGCAAGCGGACCGGTGAGAAAATGCACCTTTCCCCCGTTGAAAAAACCATCCGGGAAAGCATCGAGCCCGGTTGCGACGAGATTGCCGGCCGCGTCCACCGCCGCCACCCGGCCATTGCCGGTGAACCGCGCCAGAGCCACGCCGCAGCGTGCGTCTCCCAGCGCGGCATCGCAGCGCCGTCCATAAACCCGCCCCTGCGGCTGGCTGAGGCGATGGGCGAAACTGCGCAGCTCGGCGCGAAAGGACCCGCCCGCCCGGGTTACGTCGCCGATCTCGCGCAGGGAGAGAAGCACATGCTCTTCCGGAGCCTGCCAGTTGACGAGGTAAAGCTCCACTCTCGCTCCGTCGAAACGGCCGGCGGCAAGATCCTCTTCCGAAATCGCCTCGCTGGAAAAACCGCCTGCCACTTCACCTGCGCCGGCGCCGAGCCCGGTTTCGCTGTCATTATCGCTGGCCGAAAAACCGCTGGCGGCCAGAAAGGCCGTGCCGGCGAAGAAAAGCGCCTCGTCATGATCGGTGAATCCGATTTCGGCGCCATCCTTCAACGTCACTTTCCAGCAATGGCAAGTGGTCGTGGCATCGCTTTCAAGATGCCCGGCAAGGGCGGGAGCGATCGTTTTCATGGCTGGATTTCCATCAGCGGAATGGCGGGAATTCGCCCGGCTTCGAAGGCGGTGAGGTTGATGTCGATGCGGTCGGTCGCGAACCGTACCGGTACATCGAATTCATAGCCGGCACGGACCACCGCACCGGCGGGCGGAACCTTTCCGGAACCGAATGTCACCATACCGGTCGCGTAATCGCAGGACATATCCGAAGCGGATACGGGCACACCCTCGACCGATACGAGGACGGAGCCCTCGGCAGGCTTTTCCACCCGGCGGGTGAAGAAGCCACCCGCATCGGCATAGGTCTTGACCAGTTGAAACCGCACCGTGACGCCATCACCCACGCCGATCCTCTGATCGGTCGATGCCGGCGTGTCTCCCGGCGGGCAGGATTTGAAGTCCACGGGATCGCGAAAACGAAAGCCGTAAAGCTCGCCGCGCCGCGCTTCGAAAAAGGCCAGCACCTCATAGAGATCGGTGAGCGAGCGGATGCCCGAGCCGGCGTCATAGGCACGCCTGGCATTTCGCCAGCGCTGATTGCGGCTTTCCCGCCCATTGGAAAGATTGACGATGTCGGTCCGTCTCACCGGCCCGCCGCTCACACCGAGCGCCAGCCGGAGCGGAAACCGCACTTCATGAAATGCCACCATGTCGTTGTTCCTGGATTCATTTCGCTGTTCGGGGTGTGCCGGCCGCAGGCCCTCATCCTTCGCGGTTTGTCCATGCTCGGCAGGCCGGTCGGGACAGGGACAAGGTCTGCATATTACAGTCCACGCTGGCCGCGCCCGACGCTGCGCGCCAGCATTGCGGCAATCTGGCCTTCGCTTTTGCGGAAGCTTGCCGCATCCGTCGCCGTGACGTTGAAAATGATCTGGGACCCGCCGCCGGCGGAAGGCGCCGCAACACCGAGTGCACCATCCGGGCCGCGCTTCAGAGGCAATATGGCTTCCGCCCCTGCTTCTCCCATCAGGCCAAGCCCGCCGTCCATGGGAAAAAACGCCGGGCTGGAGACGACACCACCCTCGGCGAAAGGCGTGACGCTGCGCCCCGGCATCCCGCCATCCGCGAAGGCGAAGAGCGAGCCGCCGCCGTTCAACAACCCGCCGACGGCATTGCCAATCATGGCCTCAAAGGGTTTGAGCCCGGCGGAAAGCGCGATGCCCGACAGCCGCTGCCCAAGGCCGCGCAGCACATCGTCCAGCCCTTTGCCGCCTGTCGTTGCCGCCTGCAGTGCAGACGTCAGCGCCGCTCCGAACCGTTCGGAGCGGCGTTCGAGATCGCCCATCACTTCGGACAGGGCTTCCGCCTCCTCCCGATTTTCCGCGATCGATCCTTCACCCGCCATCGTACCTGCCTTTCCGATTCAAACTGGAGCTTCAAGTATTTGAATTAAAACATCTTCGCGAAACGATGATCGGATGCCTCCCTGTCGGGAAAACGCCGCATCATCGCCTCCATCTCCTGTCGATCGGGGCCGTGTGAACCGGAGCGCACGCCGCCCGTCATGGCGAAAAACTCTCTGGGCGTCAGCCGCCAGAAGACTTCGGAAGAAAGCCGCAGTAGGCAGAAACCCGCATGGAGAACCGCATCCCAGGGAAAAGGGCGCGGCGTCGCATCGCCTGCTGCGGCATTCAGGGGTCCCGCGGCGTCTCCCCTTTCAAACCGCCGAAGGTGGCGGTCAGAAGTTCGGCGACGATGGCGGCATGGCCGACAATGCCACCCTCCACCGTGGCGCTGGCAACATCCTCATCCGAAAAAACATTGCCGGCGCCGCGCAACCCCGCGCCGATCACCCGGATCATGTCGGTGGCCTTCATGCGTCCGCTCGCAAAACGTTCGGCAAGCGCTGTCAGGTCATCGACTTCGAAGGCGGTTTCGAGCTCGGCAAGCGCGCCGAGCGTCAGGCACAATATGCGCCTCTCGCCGTCGAACAGCGCTTCGATCTCGCCGCGATGGCGGTTCGCCCGCCCGTAACGCAACCCTTGCGGCATCACAGCGCTCCAAAGGTCAAAAGACCGGCCGATTCCAGCGCGATCTCAAATTGCACTTCGCCATCGTGACGGCCGGAATACTCCAGCGCCACGATCTGGAACGGCCCGACAATCGCGCCGAAATCGGGTATGACGATCTGCCAGCCGGGAATGGTGCCCGCGAAAAACGCGCCCCGCACGAGCGCATCGCTCGCCGCATCCTTGAATATGCCTGACGCCGTCAGCGCGGCCCTTTGCACGCCGGCACCCGCCAGCAACTCGCGCCAGCGCCCAACGCTTTCCCCATCGGTAACGTCCACCGCCTGGGCGTTAAAGGCCAGCCGCCGCGTTCTGAGCCCGGCAACAGTGACATATGTTCCGGCATTGTTGAATTTCAGCAGAAAATCCTTGCCCTTCTGCGCCACCATCCTGTTTCCTTCCGTTTCGATTGCGGTTGCAGGGTGTTGCGGGCCTGCGACCAAAAATGTTCCTTGCCCTCGCATTGTGCGATCTTGCCATGTCCGATGCTGCTTCCCCGACGTTCCGTACACGCCTTATCGGCGTGCTGGCGCTTGGGCAGGTCGTCAGCTGGGGTTCCGGTTTCGACATGCTGGCCATTCTCGGTCCACGAATGGGCAGCGAACTCGCCATCGCCAACGAAGTCGTTTTTGCAGGCCTGACCGTGATGATGACCATCAGTGCGCTTTGCGGGCCGCTGCTCGGGCGGATGCTTGTGCGCCACGGCGCAGCGCCGGTGCTGGTCAGCGGCACCCTGCTTTTTGCCTGCGGCTTTGCGCTGCTTGCTTTTGCAGGCGGCGTGACAAGCTATCTGCTGGGCTGGGCGGTGATGGGCTTTGCCGGCGCGTGCGGGCTGACAACGGCGGCACACACCGCCGTGGTGGAGCGCGTCGGGGCGGAAAGCGGTCGATCCCTGACGCTGCTGATGGTCTTTACCGGCCTTTCGGCGGCCGTGTTCCTGCCCGTCACAGCCTTTGCGGAGCAGCATCTCGGCTGGCGCGGCACCCTCATCCTCTACGGCTGTCTGCAGCTGTTCCTGCTTCTGCCGCTTTACCTCTTCGTTCTTCCGAAGAGAAAGGGCGGCAATCCAGGCCAGCGCCCGCATCCTGGCGAAATCCCGGCCTCGCCGGTGGATACGCGGCGCGCCTTCCTGCTTCTGGCGGCAATGACCACGCTCAGCGCCTTCACCGCCTTTGGCTTCTCGCCGCTTCTGCCTTTGCTTCTCGTGCATTCAGGCGCATCGCAAGCGCTTGCAATCCAGCTGGCATCGGTGCGCAGCGTGCTGGCGATTACCGCGCGCGGGCTAGATTTCCTGCTGGGAAAACGCGGCAATCCCTTCATCACCTGCCTGATCGGCCTCTGTCTTCTGCTGACATCCTTTCTGGTCCTGCTCGTCTTTTCTCCGGCCATACCAGCCTTTGCCGGCTTCATCGCCCTGTTCGGGTTTGGCGCGGGTGTGCTGACGGTCAGCCGCGCCGTTCTGCCACTTGCAGTGTTTTCTCCGCAGCAATACGGCCTTCAGGCCGCACGGATTTCGCTTCCGCAAAATCTCGCCATCGCCTTTGCACCTGTCATTTTCAGCATGGCGCTCGATCGCGGCGGTGTGGCGGCGATGCTTGGCATCGCTTCCATCCTGATCACCCTGTCGCTGCTGCTGCTGATCCTGCTGTGGAAAACCGTGGCCGGCCAGAAAGCGTAAGGCCCTTTATTCCGTTACCGCCCTGAACCGCATTTCAAGGACGAAGTTCCGTGACTTCGCCTCACGGCGGGAGCGGCTGGACAGCATGTGCATGTTGACGAGCGAAAAGCCGACGAGCGGCAGCGCGGCATCATCAAGCAGCGCTTTTACCCTTGCGGCGATCTCACCCGTGGATCTGCGGCGATTGGCATCACCCCAGATTTGCAGCGTCAGAAAATGCTCCTCCGCGCTTTCCGTCGCCGTCGAATAATCGCGGGTCTCGACCTCGTCGAAGACAATACATGGCAAAAGGCCACGCGTCAGAAGCCGGTCGACGATGCCGCCGGGGTTGAGGTCTGCCAATTCGGCATCGCCAGCGAGCTTTGCGACGATCGCCTGAAGAAGCGGGTTCGCGGCGCTCATCGGTTTTCCTCTTCGCAACGGCAGACGATGAAGCGGCGGGTTTCGTCGGGATCCATCGCCGTTCGGATGTTGAGGATGCGCGACCCCTTGCGAAAGCGCATCCCGGTGCCGATGTCGATGTCGTTGCGCCAGGCGAGCCAGACACGATGGGTAATCGTCGCCCCCTCGGCCGAAGCCCGCTCGTGCGAGGCTTCGGAAACCGGCTCGATGGCGCCCCACAACGCGCGCACGGCCTTCCAGCTTTCGGCGGCGCCGCCCTGTCCATCAGGCGTTTCCGACCGCACTTCCAGTTCCAGTCGCGCCGTCAGCCTGCCAGGATCAAGAAAGACGAGGTTCATGGCCTAAAGCCCCAGACGGCAGAAAGGAGACACCAGCCGCTCATAACCAGCCGGAACGGCGGCCGGCTGGTTTTCCGGCGCGACGGCGCCGCGAAAGGCGAACATCTGCGCCACATGCATCAGCATGGCGCGTTTCAGCGTATCGGGCACATCCGTCCCGGCCTCGCCATGACCGGCGGTGAAATCGATCTCGATGCCATTCAGCTCCCGTTCCGGGGCCGGCGGTTCGCGCAGCCACAGCCGTGCCGGCCGCGCCGCGCCGTCGAGCAGCTTTTCGGTGGCGGTGATGTCTGCCACGCGCCCCTGCCCGTCGAAAACCAGAATCGTTTCGATGGCTTGCACCGGCGTCTTGCCAATCAGAATCACGCCCGTTTCGGGCCACCGATCGAGATAAAGCCGCCAGGTCTGGCGCAGGAGGCACAGCCCGGTGGTGCGTTCCAGATGCTCGCGGGCCGCGCGTATCAACGCGGCAAGCAAGGTGTCCTCGTCACCGCTGTCGAGACGCAGATGCGCCTTGACGTCGGCAAGGGTCAACGGCTCCGCCTGCGGCGGATGGATGAGGGCATAGGTCATGGGGTCTCCGGAGATTAGGGCGAGCGGCTGCGTCTTTCGCCTTCTTCCCGCCGGGAGAAGATCGCGGCAGCGGGTTGAGGGGGCAAGGGTCGGGGTAAACCGAGAGCTTGCCCCCTCATCTGCCCTGTCGGGCATCGGCGGGGGAAGAAACGCGCGGCACCGTCGAGGTTCAATTCACCCCGAACTTCACCAGCTTGATCGCCTCGAAATTCTGCACGCCGCCGCCCACGCGTTTGGTGGTGTAGAAAAGCACATAGGGTTTGGCCGAATAAGGATCGCGCAGGATGCGGACGCCGGTTCGGTCAACGATGAGGTAACCGGCGCGGAAATCCCCGAAGGCGATGGCGAAGCTGTTGGCCGCCACATTGGGCATGTCCTCGGCTTCCGTCACCGGAAAGCCCATCAGCGAGGCGGGCTGACCGACGGCAGCCGGCGGATGCCAAAGATAGGCGCCGGTCGTGTCCTTGAAGCGTCGAAGCGCACCCTGCGTCTTGCGGTTCATCAGGAAGGTGCCGTTCTGGCGATGGCCGGCCTTCAACGCATAGATGGCGTCGAGCAGCACGTCCATGGGACCGGCGGAGGAAAAGCCCGCCGATACGCCGGTCGCGACATAACCGATATTGCCCCAGCTCCAGTCGTTATTGGCAACGGTCGTATAGGCGAGGAACCCCCTGGGCTTGTTGATGCCGTCGCCGCCAACGAAAGCCGCCGCCTCCTGTTCGGCGAATGCGATGTCGACCTCGGATGCGATCCACGCCTCGATATCGACCGCCGCGTCGTCCAGCAGGCCCTGGGTGGCGGCAGGCATGGCATAAAGCTCCATGGTCGGGAAAGAAAGCTCCGACAGTTTCGGCGTCGCCGTTTCCGGGCGCGCCGACGTTTCCGAAACCCAGCCGGTGGCGAGCCCGCCGGTGGCGAAGGGTTTTTTCAGCACGGCAGCGGAAACCTGTCGCACCGTGGCGAGCGCCCGGACAGGCGAAATCGCCGTCATGCGCCGGCCGATCTCGCCATCCGTCTCGGTCGGAAGAAGAAAGCCACCGTCCGCCCCGGCCGAGCCGGCAAAGGCCTTTGCCTCGAGATCGCGCAGCGCGGCTTCCTCGCCCCGGCGGATATAGGCCTCGAAAGCGGTCTTGTGCTCTTCGGCATCCTGCGACAGCGTGTCCTTCCGGCCGAGCGCGGGCCGCGCCTTCTTCAAAGCCAGATCGTCCATGAGCCTGCGGTTGTCGTCGAGCGCCCTGTCGATGCGGTCGAGCTTGTCGCGGGTCACGACATCAGCCCCCATCTTGCGCTCGATATCGGCAAGCCGCTGATCGTTGGTCTCACGGAAGGCTTCGAAGGCCTCCATGAACTCGTCGAAGGCGGCCGTCATCGTATCGGGGACGGCCTTCAACTGCGGCGCAACCGTCATCGGGGCCGGTGTCGTTGTCTGCTCTGTCATGTGGTTTTCCTTGTTGCGGTTTGTCCGGAAATCAGCGTTTGAAGGCGGTATCGAAAAGCGAACGGGCGGCGCGGCGCATGCTGCGCACCAGTTCGGTGTCGCGGTCGCGGAAGAAGCGGGCATGCTTGACATCGGAGACGCGAGCCGAGGGAAGCATCGGAAAAGTCACGACGGAGATCTCCCAGAGATCGGCCTCCAGAATGCGCCGGACGCCGGCGCGGGCCGCCTTGCCGGAAAGCCCTTCCCTACTCGAACGAACCGTGCGGAAACCGATGGACAGCCCGTCCAGAGCGCCGGTCTTCATCAGCGAATGGACCTCCCTCGACCGGGCGACGCCGGGCGAGAGGATACCCTCGACATAAAGGCCACGCTCATCCTCGCGGATGGTGCGCCAGGCGCCGATAGGCTGGGCCGGATCGTGCTGGTAGAGCATGCGGATACCGGACGCACCGCGCTCCTCGATGGAGCGGCGGAAGGCGCCGCGCTCGATCACATCGCGGCCGAGATCGATCTCGCCAAAAACGCTGGCGTAACCGGAAAAAGTGCCGTCGCCGGCAATGCCGCGCAGTTCCAGATTGGCGAATTTACGCGTGGCGGGACGCGGCCCGCGATAGGCGTGCATGGGTAACTCCTGCAATGTGAGGGGAATATCAGGCGCGCGGGCGGGCGCTGTAACGGTCGGCGATGCGCACCAGCACGCCCAACCCCCACCAGGCCCCCATGCTGGCGGCGGCGGAACCCGCCACCATGATTTCGCGACCGGAGAGCGCACCGGCAATATCAAGCTGCTGCACGATCCACAGGCCGATAGGCCCGCCGAAGATCATGCCGCAGGAGACGCCGGTGATAAAACGGCTCGCGGCCTCGCGTTTGCTTTTCGGCAGGAGATAAACGAGCGATACACCCGCGCCCGCCACGGCGCCGGTGATGCGGGCGGCCCAGATGCCGGCCTCATTGGCGAATTCAGACATGGGTAATCATTCCGTTCTAGGATGTTGTCATCGGGCGGACGCGCCGCGTCGCACGCAGCCGCTTCCTGCGCGCCTGCACCGGGTGATTTTACGAATCTTCGGAATCGCTTGGACGGATGAGCTCACAAAGAGAATCCGCTTCTTCAGACAATGCTTGAACCGTCAAAGCGAAAGAAACGCCGTCCTTTCAATAACCGACGGCCTCGCGTTTTTCCTCGTCGCTCAGGAACGAGGCTGCGCCGATGCGTGTCCAGAGCGCGTCCCGCTCGCCCGCGAGCCCGGCAATCCGATCGAGATCGGCTTCCAGTCGCAGGCCCACGCCGAAGATCGGCGCAAGCCAGCCGCAAAGCCTCGCCGCCGTGCGGTTGACGAGCGGCAGCACGGTGAGGCGATAGAAGGCGCGGTTTGCTTCCTGGTAATTCGCATAGGTATTGTCGCCGGGAATGCCGATCAGCATTGGCGGTACTCCGAGTGAGAGCGCGATATCGCGGGCCGCGCCGTTGCGGGCTTCCAGAAAGTCCATGTCGCGCGGCGATAGTCCCATCGCCTTCCAGTCCAGCCCGCCCTCCAGAAGCAGCGGCCGGCCGGCATTCATGGCGCCCTGATAGCCCTCCTCCAGCTCGCGCTTCAGCCGTTCATATTGTTCGGCGGAAAGATTGCCGCCTTCCCGCGGCTGATAGACCAGCGCGCCGGAAGGCCGGGCGGAATTATCGAGCAGGCGCTTGTTCCACTGGCTGGCCGCGTTGTGGAGATCAAGCGCCGCGCCGGCGGAGGCGAGCGGCGCGAACCCCACCCGGTCATCCAGCGGATGGAACAGTTTGAGATGCAGCAGCCCCAGCCCGTCCCGCTCGGCGGCGATGCGCCGCGTGGCCCGGCCTTCGGCGCGGTAATCATAAGCCGCCGGCCAGCCATCCGGCCCTTCGACAATGCTGAGCCGGTCAGGCCGGAGAAGATGCAGTTCACGCAGCCGCCCGCCGACCACAAGCGGCTCGACATAGGCGTTTCCGGCCAGCATGAGGTGGCCATAAAGCGCCTCGAAGAAATCCGGCCCGCCCATGTGGGCGCCCGGCCTCGCCAGAAGCGCCAGCAGCGGATGATCGCCTATCTCGTCATCGCCGTCGTAAAGCAGCCAGTTCACCGACGCGGCCGCTTCCGCCACCATGCGGGCAGCCCGGTGGGCTACGGGATTCTTCATGAAACCCTCACGGGCAAGCGCGGCATAGGACCGGCCGGACCAGAAGGCCTGCCCGCCCTGCATGGCCACGGCCATGAAGCCGCCAGCCATTTTCCGGTTTTCGGGCATGGCGTTGCCATCCGCCGGGCGCTTGCGCGGCAGGGAAAAGGGAAATCGCATGACGGTGTCCTTGTTTGTGATGTTCCTCATCCCTGGCTTGTCACAGGGAACCAGCCAGCCCAGCTCTATGGGCGGAAGAGAGTCTTGTCGTCGCGCAGACACGCGTCGGCTGGTTTCCTGCGACAGGCACAGAAATAAGGGATACCGGGACTCAAAGCCCAAACGGAAAAAGATTTTCGCCGGCTCTCGGCAGACGACGGGCAGATGCCCGTCACTTGCGCAGCTGAACCGAACCGTTACCGGATCGGTGCTTTTACTGCCGTATCGCTGTCGAAATCGGCGGCGACGCGGGTTTCCCGCAGCGGCTTCACCGTGCGGGTGGAAAGATCATAGGCGGGATCGGCCTTGTAGGCCGCCAGCGCCGCCTCGTTTTCGAACTCGCCATAAACGATGAAATCGACGTAATTGCCCCATTGGTCCTTCTTCACATTCTCGCCGATTTCCAGCTTCAGCGCATGCGGAATCGCGGTAAGGCCGGAAAGGCCCTTGCGGACGGCGTCGCGGTTTTCCTCGGGAACGGTGAAAAAGACGATATGGCGGATCACGGTGTCACCTGTCATGCGAAATTCGAAGGCGGCCTTCTCGGCGCTGCGTAACGGGTTATCACCTGGGCCGCGCCGGTTCAATCCGCGCCGCAAGAAGGGCCCGATGAAATGCGCGCCCATAATTGCCCACCAGGCCGGCCCGGTCGCTGCCATTGATGATGGCGCGCGCCGCATCCCAGTCTTCGCGCTCTGCACCGAAGAAATCCGCAAGACGTCTGCCGGTGAAGCTGCCGGCCACCATGCCCTGGATCAGGATAGCCGTCGCCACGTCCGCTTCCATGGCGCGCTCGGGGCGGCCGGTTAGATCCACCCCGGTCAGCACCGACATGGTCTCGTAATTGCGGCGATGGGTCAGCTGAACGAAGCCACGTCCCAGCCAGCTTTTCCCTTCCGCATCACGCCGCCAGTAGGGTCTGCGGACCATCGGCAGACGGCCGGCGGCAAAGGCGCGGTCGAGCCGTGCGATCGCTTCGGCATCGGTTGTCGCCAAAGTCTCGCGCACCGGCTGCATGGTTGCCGCCGTCTCGTGGAAAGCAGTCGCCAGCATATAAGCCAGCCACCGGGGATCGCCGCCGGGCAGCGCCGTCGCAAAGCCCGACAGGATCGTCTTCATCCCGGCAAGCTGCGCCGTCTGCAGCCGCCCGCCAAACAGGGATTTCCGCACCGACGCGACGAATCGCGCCTCGTCCCAGACCATGGCCTGCTCCTGATATGACACTTGATATGACTTGGGGTTCATGACCCCTGACGTCCGTCAGGACTAAATCGATTTGAAAAAACCTTAATCGATTTTAATCCTCGGACCGGGGTTTTGGAGTAAAAAATTCCTTGAATTCCGGAACCTTAGCGCGCTAACTCCATTTACCGCGCAATCCTGCAGCGTTAACCATTCAAGGAGGAATGCCACCATGACAGCGACAATCCCCCAGACCGTTTATGACCGTCTCGAAAACGAGTGGCGCCAGATGCGTGAAACCGGCTCCCAGCCGAAGCCGGCGCAATCTCCGAAGAAATAATATTTGCCCGACGCCCGAAATCGGGCGGGTCCTTCACTTTTTCTTCTCCCCGCTGGGGAGAAGATGGCCCCAAGGGTCAGATGACGGGCAAGCTCCTGACATCCATGCTCTCGCGGCACATCTTGACCGTTGCCTCTTCATCCCGCGCTGCAATCCTTCTGCCCAACGGAAGAAGAAACAGGCGGCACGCTTGAGGCGTTATTGGCTCTAGGTCCCTGGAGCCAATAAATCACCATCTCACATCCCCCGAACCTTCGGTTCGCTGGTCACCATCGTCGTCAGCGCAGTGATCGCCCAGACGAGTGCGTCCAGCCTGTCCGGCGAGCGCCCGGTCGACAGGCCTTCCGGTCCGAAATCCGTCATCTGGTCCTCCAGCTTTTCAAATCGCGCAGCGTGGCGCACCCTTCCCTGCTCATAGAGCGCGGCGACCGGTTCGGCGCGGGCGAACTTTCCGCGGCTTGCCCGCACCAGCGTCAGCGGCAGGTTGGCGTCTACGCTCTGCAGCATGGCGCGCACCATCTCGCCGCCCTGATTGACCTCTGCCACGACGCGGTCAGCCTCGTGGCGGCGGAAGGCGGCGACGACGGCGCGAGCCCAGCCGGCCGGCGTCTCGCCTTCCACCGAACAATCCGCAAGCACCGTGAGACGCCCGGCCATGCCCAGTCCCGCCACGACGATGCCGCAGCAGGAATTTTCACCACTGCCGGCCGGCGGATCGACCGACACCACGATCCGCGAAAGCGGCGCAGCCGCAACCTCAACGATCGCTTCCAGATCGGCGCGTTTCCATAACGCGCCCTCGCGCTCATCGATCAGTTCGCCGCCAATTTCCTGACGGCCGAGCCGCGTGCCGCCGTAGCGGTCCTGCATGGCTTTCAGAAAACCGGGCGAAAGGTTCCGCGCGTTCATGGCCGTCGGCATCCGGGCCACCCGGCTCGAAGGATCGGCCAGAAGCGCCTTCAGCAATGGAATGGGCCGTGGCGTGGTCGTCACCAGCTGTCTTGGCAATTCACCCAGACGCAGGCCGAACTGCAGCATGTCCCAGGTTTCCTGTGGATGTTTCCATTTGCCCAGCTCATCCGCCCAGGCCATGTGGAACTGCGGCCCGCGCAGGCTTTCCGGGTCTTCCGATGAGAACACCTGCGCCATCGCCCCGTTGGGCCAAAGCAGCCGCCGACGCGACACCTCGAAGGCGGGACGATGGCGGCGGGCAATACGGCAGATGCCGGAAATGCCGTCGATCATAACCTCCCGGGCGTCACCCAGCGTTTCGGCAACCAGCGCGATGCGCAAATCCGATTGCCTGCCGGCGGAAGCGACGGCGTGAACCCACTCCGCCCCGGCGCGGGTCTTGCCGGATCCGCGTCCGCCGATCAGAAGCCATGTCCGCCAGTCGCCCTCCGGCGGTTGCTGCGGCAGGTTGCCGATGAAGCGCCAGTCGCGCAGAAGATTGAAGACCTGCGCCGGCAGATGGGGTCCGGTCGACATATCCGTCATGTGTCGGTTTCTGCGAAGGGGCTGCAAGCGGGATCGGTTGCCATCTTTGCGCGGCATTTCTGTTCAGCCAGTTCATCGATGCGATTGAGGAAATGCGCCACCGCCGCTTCGTAGTCCCCGACATCGGTTTCGTCTTCGCTGAAAAGAGCATCCCTTTCTTCCGCCAGCACCCGTTGCAAAGCGTCGATCCGCTCCAGCGTGCGAACGATCAGCGACAGCTGGTCCGTCGCAGCCTTCACATCGGCGCGCGCGAGCTTGCCCGAAGCATCCTCCGCCGTCGCCAGAAAGGCCGCTTCGCTCACTTGGCGGAGATTGCGGTACAGGCAGAACTGCTCGCGCATCTCCTCCGTCAGCTCATTCAGCAATTGCCGCAGGCTGCCGTTGCGCGCCGCATCTTCGGCGGCCAGCCTGTCGGCCCGCGACTTCGTCTCGGGTGCGGCTTCCGGCATGTCGTCAGCCGCATAGGCGGGCGTTTCCGGCCAGACGCTGTAGAGCGCCGGATCGCAATTGCTGGACGTTGTCATGGGATTGGCCTGCGAGAGAAAGAACAAATAAAGAGGGGCCGCGAACAAGGCGAGTTTGCTTGCACCTCACTCACCCTCATTCCTGTGACAAGCACAGGAACGCGGTGGTGAAGAAAGCGCTACGGGCAGTCCCAAAGACAACCATTGCCGTTCAGCCGCAAATCTCCGACTATAGCCAAACACTATCAAACCACCGTCACGGTGTAAAGGATTATTTTCCTATTTCTGTGATTTTTATCCTGATCACGGGATTTGCACCCTCGTCCGTCACATATTACACTTAGCATCAGGCGGTGAGTAGAAGGGACAAGTCAAGTTGGTAAAACAATGGGTTGAGCGGTTGTTTGCGGGTCTTTCAGCAACCGGCATCGTCTTTGGCACGGTTCTCTTCTGCGCTTCTCTCACACCATCGCTCCTGCCGCGAACATGGCTGATGCAAGGTGTGCTGTGCGGGTTTTCTTTCGCGATCGGTTACATGATCGGCGTCGCCCTTCATGCGATCTGGGCTTATCTGGAGCTGCCTGAACCCTCGCGTCATAATGTCCGCGGCGTTCGGTTTCTCATTGCGCTTGCCGCCGCGATTACGGCGATTGCGTTTCTGTGGCAGGCGAAAGACTGGCAGAACTCCATTCGCGTGCTGATGGAGCTCGATCCGCTCCCCAGCGCGCACCCCACCAAGACAGGCGCCATCGCCATACTGGTGGCTGCCATTCTCATCGGCGCCGGCCGGCTGTTCCAGCTGATCCGCCGTTTCTTTGCGACGCGCAGCCGGCATTTCCTGCCGCGCCGGCTGGCCAATGTGCTCGGCATCGCCGCGGCCATCATTCTGTCCTGGATGCTGCTCAACGGGCTGATCTTCGACATCGGCCTCAGATTTGCCGATTCCTCGCTGAAACAGGTGGATGCGCTGATCGAACCCGATGTGCCGCGCCCGTCCGATCCGCTCAAGACCGGCAGCAGCGCCTCGCTGATGACATGGGAATCGCTCGGCCGTCGCGGCCGCGAATTTGTCGCTGAAGGCCCTCGTAGCGCAGACATCTCCGCCTTCACCCACCGCCCGGCCAAGGAGCCGCTCCGGGTCTATGCAGGCCTGAACTCCGCCTCGACCCCGAATGAAAGGGCATCCCTGGCGCTTGAGGAACTGAAACGTGTCGGCGGCTTCGACCGCAAGGTGCTCCTGGTGGTCATCCCCACCGGCACCGGCTGGGTCGATCCGGAAGCGCTCGATACCGTCGAGTATCTGCATGACGGCGATATCGCCAGCGTTGCCGTGCAATATTCCTATCTCTCAAGCTGGATAGCCTTGCTGACGGAGCCGGATTACGGCGTCGAGACGGCGCGCGCTTTGTTTGAAGCCGTTTATGGCTACTGGACCACCTTGCCGAAGGAAAAGCGGCCGAGGCTTTACCTGCACGGCTTGAGCCTCGGTTCGCTCAACTCGCAGAAGTCCTCCGATCTTTACGATGTGCTCTCCGACCCCTTCCAGGGCGCGCTGTGGAGCGGCCCTCCCTTCTCCAGCCCGACATGGCGCATGGCCACCAATGGCCGGGTGAAGGGCACGCCGGAATGGCTGCCGCGTTTCCGCGATTCCTCCGTCATCCGCTTCGCCAACCAATATACCACCGCGCATATGCCTGATGCGACCTGGGGGCCGATGCGGATCGTTTATCTGCAATATGCCAGCGACCCCATCACCTTCTTCGAGGCCGCCTCGCTTTACCGGCGGCCGCAATGGATGGTGCATCACGGGCCAGACGTTTCCACATCCTTCCGCTGGTTCCCGGTCGTCACCCTGCTGCAGCTCGGCCTCGATGTTGCCGCCGCCACCACGGCGCCGATCGGATATGGCCATGTGTATGCGCCGGAACATTACATCGATGCCTGGACGGAGGTAACGGCGCCGCAGGGCTGGAATGCCGAGGATATCCAGCGGCTGAAGATGTTCTTCAAGGCCCGCCGCGGCTCCACCGATCCGGCTTAAGCGCGGCGGGCTCTCGTTGAGTCTCAGCCTTTAAGCCGGTCCAGATTGTCGGCGATATAGGTCTCCAGCGAACGCGGCGCATGGCCGGTCAGCGTTTCCACGTCGCCGGTCACCACCGCGGTCCAGCCCTCACGAACGGGATGGAAGATCGAGGCGAGGAAGGACGCGTAGTCCTGCGGCACACCTGCACCCGTGAGGATGCCGATAAAGACCTCGTCCGAAACGGCGGCATAAGACACTGGCTTGCCGATAGCCTGCGAAATCAGTGCTGCCGCTTCGCCGTAGCCAACTGCCCTTGGTCCGGTCAGATTGAAGGCCTTGCCGTCAAAGCCCGTGGATGTCAGAGCGGCGGCGGCGCTATCGGCGATATCGCGCACATCGATGAAGCTTGACTTGCCCTCGCCCGCCGGAACGGCGATCTGGCCGTGGTCGATGCCGGCTTTCCAGTAGCTGTGGAAATTATCGGCAAACCAGTTGGGACGCAGGATGACGTAAGGCGTGTCTGACGCGATGATCTTCAGCTCGATCTGGCGATAGGGAATGGAATCGTCGGCATCGACGCCGAGAACGCTGAGGAACACGATCTTCACCTTCCGGCGTGCGGCCTCCTCGACAACGGGCGTCAGCGCGTCGATGGCATCCAGACGCCCGCCGGAAAGAAGCAGGAACAGGCGGTCAACACCGTCGAAGGCATCCGCATAAGTCGATGCGTCGGTATAATCAAAACGCACCCCTTCGCCGCCGTCCGACGCCCTGCCGCTGCGCGATGCCGCCTTCACGTTTTCGCCCTTGGCCACCAGTGCCCTGACCAGCGGCGTGCCGATGGTGCCGGTTGAACCGATTACGAGTATCTTGCCTGCCATCTCAAATCTCCTTAGTATCTAATGGAAACCATGTTTCGAAAACACAGATACTGCGTTAGAGAAATCATGAAAAGAGAGCACTTTTCGGTTAGCTGGTTTCCTCGCGGAAACCGGTATGGCCTTGAAACAACAGGGTGAAATCGATGGCAAATATCTATGACGTTTATGAGGACCGCTGCCCGACACGCATGGTGCTGGACAGGATCGCCGACAAATGGGCGCTGCTGATCCTCGACAAGCTGCGGCGTGATGCCGTTCGCTTCAACCTGTTACGGCGCGAGATCAAGGGCATATCGCAGAAGGTGCTGTCGCAGACGCTGAAGAAGCTGGAGCGTGACGGGCTGATTTCACGGCAGGCCTTTCCAACGGTTCCTGTCACCGTCGAATATTCACTGACGCCGCTGGGGCGCACGCTGACGGACACCGTGGCGGCGCTTGCCCATTGGGCGGAGGGCAATATGGACGCGGTGATGGCGGCACAGAAGGCTTATGATGAGCGGACGGTGGTTTAGACGGTTTCGCCTTCGCGTAGCGAGAGAAACATAGGAGTGGCAATCCTTTGTTGTTTCGTTTTGCAGACCATCGCTTCCGTCATACCGGACTTGATCCGGTATCCAGCCAGCCCAAGTCCATGGGCTGAAAAGACTCTGTTCCCCGCGCAGAAGCGCAGCGACTGGATGCCGGATCAAGTCCGGCATGACGGAAGTGGGTTTCGCTTATCTTCCACTCTTTCAAACGCTTCTTACCGCGAGATCCGCGTCGACAGAATGATCGATGACAGCGTGCGCTCCACGCCGTCCAAGGCGCCAATGCGGTCGATCAGCCGGTCGAGATCGAGGATCGAAGGGGCGGCCAGAATGGCGATCAGGTCAAATGTGCCGCTCACCGAATGCAGCGTCGTCACTTCCTTGATGGCGGCAAGCGCCGCAGTCACCGCCGGCAGAGCCTTCGGCCCGATGGTGATGAGCACATGCGCGCGCACCAACCCGGAAAGATAACTTTCCGAAAGCCTGAGGCCGTAACCCGCGATCACGCCGTCTGCCTCCAGGCGCTCGATGCGGGCCTGCACCGTGGTGCGCGAAAGGCCGAGCCTGCGCGCCAGTTCCGCCACCGGCATGCGGGCATTTTCGGAAAGCAGCGCCAGCAGCGCCCGGTCCTTGTCAGTGATCGTCATAGTGATCAATCCTGTCGTCTTATCGTTCAATAATAACGAGCGATCTGCACATAGTGAAGCTCCGAATCGCAGCGAAACCGCAATATGATTGTGCCCTACGGATTTTTCTGCGGGGAACAAAACATGAAAAACATCGTCGTCATAGGTGCGGGCAACATCGGCTCGGCCATCGCCTGGATGCTGGCCGCCACAGGCGATTATCGCATCACGGTTGCCGATCGCTCGGCCGACCAGCTGGCCAATGTGCCAGCACATGAGCGCGTCGACACCGAGATCGTCGACATCACCGATCGTCCGGCGCTGGAAGCACTGCTAAAAGGCAAATTCGCGGTGCTATCCGCCGCCCCCTTCCACCTGACGGCGGGCATTGCCGAAGCGGCCGTTGCCGTCGGCACGCATTATCTCGATCTGACCGAAGACGTGGAATCCACCCGCAAGGTCAAGGCATTGGCGGAAACGGCGGAGACGGCGCTCATCCCGCAATGCGGCCTCGCGCCCGGCTTCATTTCCATCGTCGCCGCCGATCTTGCCGGCAAGTTCGACAAGCTGGACAGCGTGCGTATGCGCGTCGGCGCGCTGCCGCAATATCCGTCCAATGCGCTCAACTACAACCTCACCTGGAGCACGGACGGGCTGATCAACGAATATATCGAGCCCTGCGAAGCGATCGTCGAAGGCCGCCTCACCGCCGTTCCGGCGCTTGAGGAGCGTGAAGAATTCTCGCTCGATGGCGTCACCTATGAGGCTTTCAACACGTCAGGCGGTCTCGGCACGCTCTGCGCCACGCTGGAAGGCAAGGTGCGGACGATGAATTACCGCACCATCCGTTATCCCGGCCATGTCGCGATCATGAAGGCGCTGCTGAACGATCTCAACCTGCGCAATCGCCGTGATGTTCTAAAGGACCTGTTCGAGAACGCCCTTCCCGGCACCATGCAGGATGTGGTCATCGTCTTCGTCACCGTCTGCGGCACCCGCAACGGCCGCTTCCTGCAGGAAACCTACGCCAACAAGGTCTATGCCGGTCCCGTTTCCGGCCGGATGATGAGCGCCATCCAGATCACAACCGCCTCAGGCATCTGCACGGTTCTCGATCTGCTTGCCGAAGGCACGCTGCCGCAGAAGGGCTTCGTGCGCCAGGAGGAAGTGGACCTGCCCAAGTTCCTCGATAACCGGTTCGGCCGGTATTATGGCGCACATGAGCCACTGGCTCGGGTGGGGTGAGCTACCGGCCTCAGTTTATTCCGTCATACCGGCCTTGAGCCGGTATCCAGCCAGCCCAAGTCCTTGGGCTGGAAATACTCTATTCGCCGCGCAGACGCGCGTCGGCTGGATGCCGGATCAAGTCCGGCATGACGGTGAGGTCGTCACGTCCCGCAAAACGTCCGAAATACCCGCTCATGGCTCATCGGCGGCTGCATATAGACGAAATTGTCCGGCCGCTCCTCGAAGGGCGTCGCAATCGCCTTCAGCATGGCGTGAAAGGGCTCGAAATCATCCTCCTCCACTGCCGCCTCGATCAGTTCCTCGATGCGGTGGTTGCGTGGGATGATGGCGGGATTAACTGACAGCATCGCCGCCGATCTTTCGGAATCGGAAATCCCCTCCCGACCGGCTCTTTCCCGCCAACGGGCGAGAAATTCGTCCGCGCCCGCAATATCGATGAACATGCCGCGGAATGGCTCGGCGTCGCCATTGACGGCATGCGAAAGACGACGGAAGGTCAGCGTATAGTCCGCTTCCGATGCCTGCATCAGCGCCAGCAGCCCCTGCACCAGATCCATATCGCCGTCTTCCTCCGCCGTCAGGCCAAGTTTTGCGCGCATGCCGGTAAGCCAGCGTTTGGGAAAGGCGGCAGCGAAATCGGCGAGAACCCCATTGGCGAGTTCAGCGGCCTTTTCCACCAGCGGATCGAGCAGCGGCAGCAGGCATTCCGCCAGCCTTGCGATGTTCCACTGGGCGATGCCGGGCTGGTTGTTATAGGCGTAACGGCCCTGCGCATCGATGGAGGAAAAAACCTTGTTGGGGTGATATTCATCAAGGAAGGCGCAAGGGCCGAAATCGATGGTCTCCCCGGAGACCGCCATATTGTCGGTATTCATCACGCCATGGATGAAGCCCACCATCATCCAGCGGGCGATGAGGTCGCATTGCCGTTGCGCTATGCCTTGCAGCAGGGCGAGATAGGGATTATCTGCCTCTTTCGCCTCGGGATAATGACGGTCGATCACATAGTCCGCGAGGTTCCTGATTGCCTCGTCATCCTCGCGCGCGGCGAAAAACTGGAACGTGCCGACACGGATGTGGCTTGCCGCGACACGGGTGAAGACGCCGCCCGGCAGGCCGACTTCACGCTGCACCCTTTCGCCGGAGAGGACAGCCGCCAGCGCCCGGGTTGCGGGAACGCCCAGCGCAAACATCGCTTCCGATACGATATATTCGCGCAGCACAGGGCCAAGCGCGGCGCGCCCGTCACCCCTGCGCGAGAACGGCGTCGGGCCGGAGCCTTTCAGCTGGATATCACGCCGTTTGCCGTTCCTGTCGATCAACTCGCCCAGAAGAATCGCGCGGCCATCGCCCAGCTGCGGTACGAAACCGCCAAACTGGTGGCCGGCATAGGCCATGGCCAGCGGTTCGGCTCCCTGAGGCACGACATTGCCCGAAAAGATCGCCGCCAGTCTTTCATCGTCAAGGCCGGTGACGTCGAGACGAAGCTCGTCGGCAAGCCCACGGTTGAAGGCGATGAGGCGCGGTGCCTTTACCGGCGTCGGCAGCACCGCGGCGCTGAAACGCTCCGGCAGGCGGGCATAGGAATTGTCAAATTTCATCACGGATAAACTCCCTGCTTTGCCTTTATATGGGGCCGGAGGGCGACGGATGCGAGCGATAAATGCCAAAGCTCCGCTCCTTCGCCTCATTCAATTTTGCGCAATGAACTTTCCATCGCCATCATCGTTCCTATGCTTGACCCGCAGAATGCCGAAAGGAAAGGAAAAGCAATGACCGTCGTTGAAGCCGTAACCGCCGAACCGGAAAGCGCCATCCGTACCATTCACACCGATCTGCCCGTCAACGCCACCTTTCATGTCTGGCTGAAGGCAAAAAAAGCCGGCGAGCCGGGTGCGGTTTCCTTCTCCAATCAAAACGGAAAATTCGCTGAAGTTTCAAGCGTCAACACCGAAGAGTACGGGTTTCGGATCTATCAGGTTTTTGGCGGCGGCCATGTGGAGCTGAGTTACGACACGGTCACCACCGCCGTTTCGGTGATTTATTGGTTCACGGCATCGGATGTACTCGAAACCGGCATCACGGTTGTTCATACCAAGCCTGACAATGCCGCGCCGGAACTTCCCGGGAGCTACCACTTCCGCCCGCCCTTCGGCTGGATGAATGATCCGAACGGCTTTGGCCGCTTCGAGGGCCGTCCGCATCTGTTTTATCAGCATTATTCGCACGGGCTGCGGTGGAACACCATGCATTGGGGACATGCTGTCTCCTCCGATTATCTTCGCTGGCGGCATCTGCCGATCTTCCTTTTTCCGTCAGAAGACCTGACCACCCGGCCGGACAAGCGCGGCGGCGCCTATTCCGGCTCCACCATTCCGCTGGTGGAAGGCACCGGCATCCGCGTGTTCTTCACCGAGCAGGTGCAGGACCGCATTCCCGAACAGCAGATACAGCTCACCGCCACCTCTTCCGATCTCATCATGGCAGGGCAGGCAGACGTCATTCTGGGCCATCGTCCGGACGGACAGGGGCTGACGCCGGATTTCCGCGATCCTTACGTCTTTCGCGGTCCCGATGGCTTATGGAAAATGGTGCTCGGCAGCCAGAGCGAGGGCGGCGGTGTCATCCTGCTTTACGAAACGCTCGACCCCACGGCTGCTTCCGGCTGGACCTATGTGGGCAAGCTCTGGGTGGAAACGCGGTATAAAACCACAGCCATCGAATGCCCCTGCCTGCTGCCGCTCGATGGCCCCGCCAATGCCCGTTCCACGCGCTGGGTGCTGATCTACGGACTGATGCACTCGGAAGACCCCGAGACAGGCCGCAAGAACCTGACAATGGCCGATGTGGGCTGGTTCGACGGCAAGGTCTTCACCAAGGAATCCGGTCAGGAGCTCGATTTCGGCACCGATAATTATGCCTTTCAGGCCTTTCTGGACGGGGATAGCATCATCGGCATCGGCTGGCTGGCCAATTGGGCCGACGCCAATCCCGAGATCGATTTCCCCACCTCCATGACGTTACCGCGCCGGATCACTTATGTGAATGGCGAGCTTCTGACCCCACCCATCGGCGCGGCCGAAAGCCTGCGCAGCCACATTCTCGACCGCACCCGGCTTGCGGCCGGCGAGCGCGTCACCTTCATCAACGGCGCAGTGGAGATATTGATCGAGCTTGCGTCGCCGGGGGTGCCCTTCGAACTCGCGCTTGATCACCCGACGGTCACGCTCGGTCTCGTCAGCGACGAAACGGGCCTCTGGATCCGCCACGAGGATGGGCGGGAGGGCCACTCCCCACATTACATTGCCAAAGGCGCAAGGGCCTCGCGCGTCCGTATCTTTCTGGATTACGGCTCTATGGAGGTTTTTGCCAATCGCGGACGGTATGTCGGCACGAAACGCATCGAGGGCTTCGAGCCCGTGCGCGCCGCTCTTTTGAAGGCCGAGTCCGGGGCGGTGGTCCACGCCACGACCTGGGCGCTGCGTCCCTAAGGAACCTTTTGGCGGATTGGGTGGTTGATAGACCAGAAACGCCCGAAAAATTCCGCCGAAAGGAGAAACGGCATGACCAAAATCCGCGACACCAGCGATCCCATCCTGTTTCCGACGGAAGCCAACGAGAACAAGACCGAGAAGAAGCGCGCCGGAAAGGGTATCGTCATCGTCATCGGCGCGATCGCCGTCATGGCCTTTGTGGTCTATCTGACGGCGATCACCATCGCCACTACCCAGTCCTGACCAGGCCGCGGCGGGGGCGCTAGCGCACGCTGCGCAGCCCCCTTGCCGTGAAGATCGCCAGCAGCGACACCACGACACCAAGTCCGTAAAGATACATCATCGGCATCGTCACGTCTGCCCGATCGACTTGCGTCACGAGATCGGTTGCAGCGGCCACGGTGCCGCTTGCACCCGCACCGGCGGCGGCTCCCAGTGTCGCGACCGTGGGGAGCAGAGCGCCCGTCATCTTGCGTTCCTCCTCCGGTGCGGCTTCCATGGCCGCCTGGCTGATACCTGCCCATGACATGCCGAAAGCCGATCCTATCAGGATTTGCCCAAGCAGCATTTCGACCGAACTGCCGGACGAAAGCCCGAGCCCGAGCAAAATGCAGCCCGGCACCATCTGATACGGGCCGTAATGCAGGCAAACCTCGCGCAGGCGATCGGAGCGCAGGCTTCCGATCAGCATTGCCACCAGGCTCCAGGCGAGCGGCATCGTTACCACGATAAAACCGGCGAAGGTGGGTCGCCAGAGATTGATGGCGACATAGGCCAGATAGACGCTGCCGAGAGCGTGGGCGTAGGACATCAGGAACAGCACCCAGAAGCCGCTGCCGAGCACCGTCTTCAACCGAAACGAATCCTTCGGAAACAATCCAACGGAAGGCCGTGTACCGGCGCGGAGCGAGGCCCACAGGAGTGCTGCACCCGCCAGCAGGGACAGGGCGCGCAGGCTCGCATCCTCGAAGGCAGAGGGAGCGGAAAACGCCAATGCGCCGACGAGGCAGAGTGCCAGCGGCACCAGCGGCCTGCGCGTCGTCACCACCGGTCGCTCGGCGGAGACGGCAATGGCAGTATAGGCCACGAGCAACAGAATCAGGGGTGCCGACAACAGGAAGGTGGCGCGCCAGGAGATATGTTCGGTTGCGAAACCGCCTGTGAGCGGGCCGATGAACGAGGCGACCGCCCAGATCGCCGCCTCGATGGCAAAGACCTTCGGCAACAGGCCGGAGCGGAAACCGGCGGGAATGAGGCTGTAGCACACGGCAACGATCAACCCGTCCGCCAGACCCTGCAAGGCGCGACCGACGACGACCCACAAGAAGTCGTCGGCGATTGCCGAAAGGAGGGAACCCATAGAAAAGATCAGGCAGCACAGCAGCAGGACCGTGCGCGCGCCGAAACGTTCGCGAAACAGCACGGCGGTGACGCCGCCAGCGACGGAACCGACGAAATAGAGGCTGTAGGCCCAGCTGTAAAAGGCCGCTCCGCCGATTTCATTCACGGCCACTGGCAAAGCCGTGACGACCGCGAACTGGTTGAAAGCGTGCAGGCCGATACCGGAGGAGATGACGGTTAAAAGCGAGAGATTGGTCCCGCTCAACAATTCACCCCAGCCGTTTTTCTCCGTCATTTCCATACTCGTCAAAGCCGCATCCTTTCGATTTTCGCGATACGGCGGGCAAACTAGAACCTCAAGCGCCATTGAGGTCAAGACAGCTTTTTCGCGCCATTCAATCCGAGGGAATTCGCAGGCGACAGGAACCCTGCGCGTTTCCGCTCGTTTGCCGAATAACCGATAGAAAGGATACCGTCATGGACCGCAAAAAAATCCTGCCCTCGAACGAAGACGCCATGGATGAAGACCTGCTCGACCTCGACATCGACGCCCTCCCCGCCAAGGGAGAAATTCCTCAATTCATCGAGCAGGAAATCGAGGAAGAAGAGGCCGAGAGCGAGGACGACCCCTATCAGGAAAGCGACGAGGCCCTGCCCGACGATGCGGAGGAACGGGTGATCAACCGCAATCCCTCGCGCGAGGGCGGGGCGTTCGACGAGGTTTAACCGCTTGTCAGGCCGGATACGACGCGTTTCAACATGTGGCGCTGATTATCCTGCCCACCGAAGAAGATGGCGAGAACACGCAATGTCTTCTCGCCGTCATCAACATCGAAATGAAAGATCGCCTGATTTTTCGCGACCCGACGAAGGCCGGGCAAAAGTTCAGGCATCAATGTCCCGTGAAACGGTGCCTTGCCGAGGGTTTGCATATCCGCCTCAATAGCGCCGATGCGCAGGACCGCCCGCTCGAATGCCTCCGGCAGCGTGTCGCCGAGGCCGCGATAGGATTGAAGGAGATGGTCGAGACGGACATTGGAGTTCTGCCTTCAAAGGAAAAATGATGCTACTCAGCAGCATATCTTTCCTTTTTTATTCCTGGAACGACGTGCGTCAGCCCGCCCGTTCAGGCGAGTAACCGGCCTCGCGGATTGCTTCCTCCGCGGTTGCGGCGTCACCCGTTACCGTGAGCCTATGCGTGGAAAGATCGATATTGACGGCGGCGTCGGGAAGGACGTCCGAAAGTGCGCCGCGCAGGGTCTTTTCGCAATGGCCGCAGGTCATGTCCGGGATGAGGAAGGTGGTTGGGGTCATGATTTCTCCTATTGGTCGGCGCCGATATTTTCGCACCGGCTTTCTTTCAGTGGGTTCTGGCGGGCTTGCTGTCTGTCTTGTCGGCACCCGCGAGATCGTCGAGGATGGGGCAATCGGGCCGGTGGTCGCCGCCGCAGCAATGGGCGAGATGGGAGAGCGTTTTCACCATGCTCTTCATCTCGGCGATCTTCTGTTCGAGATCGGCGATGTGGACGAGCGCGATTTCCTTTACCGCCGAACTCTCACGGCTCTTGTCCTGCCAGAGTTTCAGCAGCGTCTCGGTTTCTTCCAATGAAAAACCGAGCGTTCTCGCACGTTTGATGAAGCGCAGGTTGTGGACATCCTGCTCTCCATAGACGCGGTAATTATTACCGGTGCGCGCGGCGGGGTTGATGAGGCCGATCTGCTCATAATAACGGATCATCTTGGCGGAAACGCCCGATGCTTCCGATGCCTGGCCGATATTCACGATTTCACCTCCCGATGAGCGACCTTCGCCCGTTTCAACCGCAGTGCATTGGCGAGAACAAAGACGCTGGACAGCGCCATCGCCCCCGCACCGATCATCGGCGACAGCGTGATGCCGAAAGACGGATAAAGCACGCCCGCCGCAACCGGTATCAGCGCCACGTTGTAACCAAAGGCCCAGAACAGGTTTTCCTTGATGTTGCGCATGGTCGCGCGGCTCATCTCGATGGCGTTGACCGCGCCAAGAAGATCGCCGCCAACCAGCACCACGTCAGCGCTTTCGATGGCGACATCCGTGCCGGTGCCGACGGCAATGCCGATATCGGCCTCTGCCAGTGCCGGCGCATCATTGATGCCATCGCCGACGAAAGCCAGCACCTTGCCGCCTGCCCGCATCTCATGGATTGCCTTTACCTTGCCCTCGGGCAGTACTTCCGCAACCACACGGGAAATACCGACCTGCCGGGCTATGGCGTTTGCCGTACGCTCATTGTCGCCCGTCACCATAGCCACTTCGATGCCCATCGCCTGCAACGCCTTGATAGCGGTGACACTTGACGGTTTCAGCGGATCGGCGACGGCGATCGCAGCCGCCAGCCTGCCGTCGATCGCGGCATAAAGCGGCGTCTTGCCCTCGTCACCCAGCCTTGCAGCGGTTTCGGCGAAGACATCAACCGAATGACCCAGTTTGGCCATGTAACGATCCGCACCGACCTCGACCTTGCGGCCATTGACGGTGGCCGCGATGCCATAACCCGTCACGCTTTCGAAGTTCTCGATAGTTGCAGCTTCGAGTCCTGCATGGGTCGCCACCTTCTTTTCCTCCGCAGCCCGGACGATGGCTTCGGCAATCGGATGTTCCGAGCGGCCCTCGACGGCGGCGACCAGCGCCAGCACGTCGTTATCGACAAATCCTTCCGCAACCACGAGATCGGTCAGTTCCGGGCGGCCCTTGGTGACGGTGCCGGTCTTGTCGACCACGACGATCTCAGCCGAGCGCAGTTCCTGCAGGGCCTGTCCCTTGCGGAACAATACGCCCAGCTCCGCTGCCCGACCGGTGCCGACCATGATGGAAGTCGGCGTGGCAAGACCCATGGCACATGGGCAGGCAATGATGAGTACGGCCACCGCATTGACCAGCGCGAATGTATAGGCAGGTTCGGGACCGAAAATCGCCCAGACGATAAAGGTCAGCACCGCAATCGCAATGACGACGGGCACGAACAGCGCGGTAACCCGGTCGACCAGCAGCTGGATCGGCAGCTTGGAGCCCTGCGCCTCCTCCACCATGCGGATGATCTGCGACAGCATGGTATCGGCGCCCACCTTGGTCGCCTTGAACTTGAAGGCCCCGGTCTTGTTGATGGTGCCGCCAACAACCGCCGCGCCAACCGTCTTTTCCACCGGCACCGGTTCGCCTGATATCATGGATTCATCGACATAGGACGAGCCTTCGACAACTTCGCCATCCACCGCCAGCCTCTCGCCGGGACGGATGACGACGATATCGCCCATCACCAGATCGTCAGGGGAAATATCGATGGTGGCGCCATCGCGCTCTACGCGGGCGGTCTTCGCCTGCAGGCTCATCAGCTTGCGGATGGCGTCTCCGGTGCGGCCGCTGGCGCGGGCTTCGAGAAGCCGTCCGGTCAGGATCAGCGTCACGATGACCGTTGCCGCTTCATAATAGACGAACTGCGCCTCTGCCGGCAGCAGGTCGGGCGCGAAGGTCGCCACGACGGAATAGAGATAGGCGGCAGTAACGCCCAGCGCCACCAGCGAGTTCATTTCCGGCGCGCCGCGCAGCAGGGCCGGAAAACCGGTCTTGAGGAAGCGCAGACCCGGTCCGAAAATCACTGCCGTCGCCAGCACGAAATAGATGTAATAGAGGTTCTGCGTGTCGATGATGCCCATCAGCCAGTGGTGCATCGGCTCATAGAGATGGCCGCCCATTTCCAGCACGAAAAGCGGTGCCGTCAGGATGGCGGCGATCGTCAGGTCGCGTTTCAGCGCGCCCTCTTCGCCCGCATGGTGCATATGGTCATGGCCGCCGCTTTCACCGGCCGTCGCCATCTGGCTGTGGCCGTGGTGATGCCCCTCGTGCCTGTTGTGGGATTGATGGGCGGAATGGTCGTGCGGCTTTGGCGTCGCCAATGCAAAGCCGGCAAGTTTTGCCGTTTCCACCAGCGCGTCCCGTTCACGCCGGCCGCCGATCGTCTCCACAGCGGCCTTGCCGGCTGCGGTATCGACAGTGGCGTTAATGGTGGTTGCGACGGCTTCCAGAACGGCCTTCAACCGCGCCGCATCCGCGTCGCTGTGCAGACCTTCGACGGTAAATTCATGCCGATCCGGTGCAATATCGTAACCCACCTTCTTGATCGCAGCGCCAAGCGTTTTGGCCGAGAAACCTTCAGCCGGCTCGACCGTAAGCTTCTTCGTGGCGAAGTTCACGGAACTCGACATGACGCCGGGCACCTTGGCCGCGGCCGTCTCCACCCGCCGCACGCAGGAAGCGCAGGTCATGCCTTCCACGGGAATGGAAACCGGTTGATTTGGATGGGCGTGTCTGACTGTCTCGTTCATGGGAAATCCCCTTTCGAGATCCTATGTAGGGCTTCCCATGATGGGAAGGTCAAGGGAAGAAGAAATTTTTTGCCGCAAACAAAATCGTGAACGATGCCGCCAGCCACAGGGCGATGAATATGGCAGCAGCCACGCGGCTGACGGGACGGGATTGCGCGGCCGCGGCCGTCAATCGATGCTCCGCCAGCAGTGGCGGCGGCACAAGACGCACCGCAAGGAGGATGCCGAGCGGGACGATGACGAGATCGTCTAAATAGCCGATAACGGGGATGAAATCCGGGATGAGATCGATCGGTGACAGCGCATAGGCGGCGACCAGCATCGCCACCACTTTAGCCAAAAGCGGCGTGCGTGGATCGCGTGCGGCAAGATAAAGGGCGTGAACGTCACGCTTGATGGATTTCGCCCATCGCTTGAGCTTTTCGAGCATGGGAAAGTCCCTGAAACATCCGGCCTGTCGATCCTATGCGTGATCCCCGGGGACTATGCAATGGTCTCTATGATACGATCCGCCTGGCGAGATAAATCGTTGCCCCGCCGCATTGCGGATCGTTGACGACCTGATCCAGAAGCCGGAATCCATGCGTGGCGAAAAGGCCTTCGTAATCTTCACGCGCGAGGCTGGCGTGATAAAGTGGCTTGCCCTGAAGGGTACCGATTGCTTCGCCTTGCACTGACCCGGCAGTGAACATCAGGGCCGCACCTTCATTGGCATGCTGGCGGAAGATACCGAACATCCGGCGCTGATCCTCGGGACACAGGTGAAAAAAGCTGTGCCAGGCAATCAGCCCATCGAAACGGCGGCCGAGGGCCAGTTCGCGCATATCGGCAACCACCCAGAGATTTTCCGGAAAGCGGCTGCGGCAAAGTTCGATCAGCGGCAGCGAGGCATCCATGCCGGTGACGTCATAACCGTTGGCAATCAAATAGCCAGCGATCGGCTCACCCGAACCGCAGCCGATATCGAGAATGGAGCCGCCATCGGGCAGTAGCGAGGTGAACCTGTCCAGCCAGGGTTTTTCAACAAGGGAACGACCGCGCTGATTGTCGAAATCGGCGCCGTATTCAGTATAGAGCCCTATGACGTCACGGGAAGCATCCGACAAATGCTGATGTCCTTTCCGATTCCAGCAACCCATCGTCCATTATGCAGCGCCCATTGAAAATGATGCCCATTTGAGCTACATACCGCATTATTAAAAGGAGGTCCATGATGACCGCAAATGCTTATGTAAGAGCGCGCATCGATCAGACACTCAAGGATGACGCGACGGCCGTGCTGGACAGTCTGGGACTTACCATTTCCGATGTCATGCGAATGATGCTGACGCGCATCGCGCGAGAAAAAGCTCTGCCGATAGAACTGACGCAACCAAATGCCGAAACCCTCGCTGCAATTGAAGAAGCGCGCGCCTTCGTTGCTTCCAGGCGCAGTCGTTTCGATACGACGGAAGCACTATTTGACGCCCTTGATGGTAAAAAGAGGTGACCGAGAAGAAGGGCCATGGAAAGGACGCAGCATCAAAGAGAACGGTGCTGCCGCGCAGTACGGATTTTACCAGGCAATTTATCAAGGACTGGCAACGGCTGAACAATTCCGGGCGTTACGACATGGTGAAGCTGAAGGAGACCATGCTCCTTCTGATTGCAAACGACGCGCCGTTACCGGCCCAGTTTCGTGACCATGAACTGACCGGAGAATGGCGTGATCATCGCGAATGCCATGTCGGCGGGGACTTTCTGTTGATCTACACTCTCGATGAGAAGCAGAACCTTCTCATCTTCACCCGCGCTGGAACGCACGCCGAGCTCTTCAGGTAAACGTGCAATGCGAAAGACGCGATCTTGCCTACCTATGCACCGCCAGCCGCGGGATATCGCGCAGGAAGGCGTCGCGCACGGCGGGGCCGAGCGGCTCGTTTGACGGCTTGTCGGAAACACGCAGCCTTGCGAAGACGATGTGCTGGCCTTCACGCTCCGCCCAGCCGACGAACCAGCCGAAGGGGCGGTTGCGGTCGGGATTGCCCTTTTCGTCACGCATGTAGCCGGTTCCGGTCTTGCCGTGCACGGCCCAGCTTTCCGGCGCATCGAAGACCGGTACGATGGCGCGCGTCTTGGCCTGCGCATCGCGGGAGAAAGGCAGATTGCCGGCAAGCAACCGGCGAAGGAAACCGACCTGCTCCACCGGCGAGATGGTGAGCGACGCCCCCAGCCAGGAATGGGTGAGTCCATTGTTTTTGCCAGGCTCGCCCGATACATCGGCATTACCGTAACCGAGACGCTTCACATAGGCGGCGAATTTTTCCGGGCCGAGGCGGCGGGTGATCTCGCGCGAATACCACAGCACCGAATCCTGCTCCCAGATGGTCGGGTCGACCGTCTTGCGGTCGGCGGCGCGCGCCTCCGTGCCAGGTTTCCAGTCCCAGGCGGGCGATTTTTCATCCTGGAGAATACCGGCATCGTAACCGATCAGCGCCAGCGGCACCTTGAAGGTGGAGGCTGGCGCCACCCGCTGGTCGCAGGCGCCCTGCTGGTTGATGATGGCGCCGGTCTCGATTGATGTGACCAGCGTGCATTCGAAGGCCTGGGGCTGTTGCTGGGCGTCAGCGGAAAACGGCAGGAGCCCCGGAAGGGCAAGGCATGAAAGAAAGATGGCGGGCAGCCGGTAGCGCATGCGTTTTGATGTCCCTCGTCCGCTTTTGCGGATCAATTGCCGGAATGGCCGGAAGCTGTCTTTGATTTCAGACAAGTCATAGCCCGAAACCGTGACACGTTTTCGGATGACATGCCTTTAGGAGGCTGATGGGGCAGGAATAGGACCAAAACGAAAATTGCCGTTTTTCATCACGTCCGCTCCTTTTCTCCCGCCCTTTCGCCGACCGTCAGCGGCCAGTCGACCACATAATCCTCGAAGTCGTCAACATCCACATCGGCCTCGCTGACGGTGCGGCCGCGCGCGGAAATGCCGGCCTGATGCACTGTTTCGGTATCGCCGGAGACGAGATAATGCCACCAGTAGAGATCCTTGCCATCGCGCACCAGCGCATAGGCGCAGGTGGGCGGCAGCCAGCCGATCTCGTGAACCTTCTTCAGGTCAAGCTGGATACAATCAGGCACGGTGGCACGGCGGTTCTCGTAATCCGAGCATCGACAGCTCTCGCCGTCGAGCAGCACGCAGCGGACGGAGGTGAACACCACTTCGCCGGTGTCCCAGTCCTCCAGCTTGTTGAGACAGCACAATCCGCAGCCGTCGCACAGGCTTTCCCATTCCTCGCCGGTCATCTCGGTCAGCGATTTGGTTTTCCAGAACGGCGCGTCATTCATCGTTAACATTTCCGTTTCATTTTGATCTCTTGGACGGGAGTGTTTAACCGGTCCCTAATCCTTTATATCGTATCGCCAAGGGCTGGTTTGTACGATATTTTAGCATATTGGCAGGCGGCGAAGGGGTCATTGGCCCGCGAAAGGCCGCCACGTCAAGCACTTCCGACATAACCATGCCACGGTTTTGCGTCGGGAATGGGTTGAAGCGCAGAATATCGACGGTCGCATTGCCTTAAACAGGAAATATCGCCAGGTGCAGGAAGAAAAAGACGATAAAAAAGGCCGCAAAAAACGGCATATCCTGCTCCGGATCGATAGCTTCATCGACTCCGGCCTGTGGACGGCTGCGGCAAGGCTGGTGGATTTCTGGGAAGATGTCACCATCGCCTCCCGCAAGCTGCATGTCCGCGGCTGGAAGAAGCTCCTCGTCAATCTCACCTGCGACGCGCTGACCTTTGGAACGGCGGGATCGGTCGTGCTTCTGGCGCTTGCCATGCCCGCTTTCGAGGAAACCAAGAAGGACTGGCGTTATCGCGGTGACTTCGCAGTCACCTTCCTCGACCGATACGGCAACACCATCGGTCATCGCGGCATCATCCATGAAGACAGCGTGCCGATCGACCAGATGCCTGATCATTTCATCAAGGCGGTGCTGGCGACCGAAGACCGGCGCTTTTTCGACCATTTCGGTATCGATTTCATCGGCCTTGCCCGCGCCATGAGCGAAAACGCCCGCGCCGGCGGCGTGGTGCAGGGCGGCTCGACGCTGACGCAGCAGCTCGCCAAGAACCTCTTCCTCACCAATGAACGCTCGCTGGAGCGCAAGATCAAGGAAGCCTTCCTCGCGCTGTGGCTCGAGACCAACATGTCGAAGAAGGAAATTTTGAGCCTTTATCTCGACCGCGCCTATATGGGCGGCGGCACCTTTGGTGCTGCTGCGGCCGCGCAGTTTTATTTCGGCAAGAACCTCACCGACGTGACGCTTTCGGAATCCGCCATTCTGGCCGGGCTTTTCAAGGCGCCAGCGAAATATGCACCGCATGTCAACCTTCCGGCGGCGCGTGCCCGCGCAAACACCGTGCTTTCCAACCTCGTGCAGAGCGGGCTGATGACCGAGGGGCAGGTGGTCGGCGCGCGCCGCAACCCCGCCACCGTCATCGACCGCGAAGATGTGAAGGCGCCGGATTATTTCCTCGACTGGGCTTTTGACGAAGTGCAGCGGCTGGCAGCCGCGGGCAAGTTCAAGGATCACACCGTCGTCGTCCGCACCACCATCGACACCGGCCTGCAGCAGGCGGCCGAACAGGCGATGGAAATGGGCCTGCGCGAACTGGGCGAAGGGTATCGCGTCAAGCAGGGCGCGATGGTGATGATCGAAAATGGCGGTGGCGTGCGCGCCATGGTGGGCGGCCGCGACTATGGCGAAAGCCAGTTCAACCGCGCCACGGCGGCACTGCGCCAGCCGGGTTCCTCCTTCAAGGTCTATACCTATTCGGCCGCCATGGAAAAAGGCATGAAGCCGGAAACGCTGATTTCCGACGCGCCGGTAACCTGGCGCGGCTGGTCGCCGCAGAATTACGGCCGCTCCTATGCGGGTAAGGTGACGCTGCAGATGGCGCTCGCCAAGTCCTACAATACCGTGCCGGTCCGCCTCGCCAAGGACGTGCTCGGCACGCAGGTCATCGTCGATACCGCCAAGGCGATGGGTGTCGCCACGCCGCTGCGCAGCGACAAGACCATCCCGCTCGGCACATCGGAAGTGACGGTACTGGATCAGGCCACCGCCTATGCCGTTTTCCCGGCTGACGGCATGCAGTCGCGCCGCCACGGGATCGAGCAGGTGCTGGATTACGAGGGCAATGTTCTCTACGATTTCAGCCATGACGAGCCGCCCGCCAAACGCGTGCTGTCCGTAGACGCCAATTCGAAGATGAACCAGATGCTGGTGACCATTCCCGTGATGGGTACGGCGCGGCGCGGCGCGCTTGACAATGGCATCGTTTCCGGCGGCAAGACCGGCACTTCACAGGCCTATCGCGATGCCTGGTATGTGGGCTTTACCGGCAACTACACCACCGCCGTCTGGTTCGGTAACGACGATTTCACGCCGATGAATAACATGACCGGCGGTGCGCTGCCCGCCATGACCTTCAAGCGGCTGATGGACTATGCCCATCAGGGCATGGAGCTGCGCCCCATCCCCGGCATCCAGAACCCGCTGCCGACCGGCGCCCGACCGCAGCCTTCTGCGGAAGTGGCAGCCGCAGCCAGCAGCACACCCGCCCTGCCGGCCCTCACCCGTCCCCGCTCGCTCTCGGCCGAGGCGACACGTGTAATCC
>NZ_QLNF01000040.1:0-11333 GCF_003261015.1 Agrobacterium sp. MS2
TCCGCGACTTATCTGAACAGTCAAGCTGTCTCAGACGGATTTTGCGGCGTCATTTTCCTGAAAACACACGCGCTTCCGATCGATCTCGGCGCGTGAGACAGATTCGAGGGGTGCTCAGAGGCCCTTTACCACTATTCAACCGGCGCAGCAGGACAGCTTGGCGACGTCCTTGTCGAAGGCTAGCGCCGCGAGCTTCAGGCCTTCGACGGTGGTGAGGTACGGAAAGATCGTGTCCGCCAGATCGTCGACGCTGAGGCCTTGCCGGATCGCAAGCGTCGCGGTCTGGATGCTGTCGGCGCCTTCCGGCGCGAGGATGTGCGCGCCGAGGAGGCGACCGCTGCCAGCGTCGGCGACGAGCTTGATGAGCCCACGAGTGTCGCGGGCGGCAAGCGCACGGGGCACCTGGTCGAGACCGATCATCGAGACGCGAACGGCATGTCCGGCGGCACGTGCCGCAGTCTCGGTCAGCCCGACGCTCGCCACCTGCGGATCGGTGAAGACGATGGCCGGCATGGCACTGTTGTCGTAGCGCAGGCTGTCGCCGTTGAGGGCGTTCTTCGCCGCGAGCTTGGCGCCGTAGGCGGCCATGTAGACGAACTGGTCGCGGCCGATGACGTCGCCGGCGGCGTAGATGCCGGCCGTGGTCGTGCGCATGCGGTCATCGACGGCGATGCCGCCCTTCGGCGAGATGGCGATGCCGTGCTCGGCAAGGCCAAGGCCTTCGGTATTGGGCGCGCGTCCTGTGGAAATCAGCACCTGATCGGCGTCGATCGCAATCTCCTGGCCGTTGCGCGTGACGGTCAGCGAAACGCCGCCCTCGGTCTTGCGGATCGCGCGGTAGGCGATGCCGGAGACGACAGTGATCCCCTCGTCCTCGAAATACCCCGTCAGCGCCGCGCCGATCTCCGGCTCGGCCTCAGGCAACAGTCGCGAGCGGCAGACGAGCGTTACCTGCACGCCGGCGCGGGCGAACATTTGGGCGAGCTCCGCGCCGATATAGCCACCACCGATGACGAGCAGCGAGCGCGGCAGTTCGTCGAGGTCGAGCGCCGTCGTGCTGGTCAGATACGGCACGGCCTCAATGCCGGGGATAGCCGGCACGGCTGGCCGCGCGCCGGTAGCGATGATGATCCTGCCGGCGGGAATGTGCGCACCGTCAGCCTCGACGCCGCCGTCGAAGAGACGCGCCGGCCCGTCGCGATAGGCGATGCCGTTATAGGCGGGGAGCAGATCGACATACTTGGCCTGGCGCAACTGGGAAACGAGCGCGTCCTTCTGACGAATGGTTCCGCGCCAGTCGGTCAGTTCGGCCTCCGCCGTGATTCCGGCAAAACGGGCTGCCACGCGCGCGTTGTGAAGTGTCTCGGCGGCGCGGATCAGGGTCTTCGATGGCACGCAGCCGACATTGACGCAGGTGCCGCCGATGGTGCCGCTGCCGATGAGCGCCACCTGGGCACCCTGATCGGCGGCCGTGATCGCGGCAGAGAAGCCGGCCGAGCCGGCGCCGATCACGACGAGGTCGTAGGCGCCGCCATTGCGGCCGTTGATGCGGAGGGGGCGGTTGGCGACCGTCGTGCTCTTTGATGCCACATCGAGACCGGCGAGGCTCGGCTCGAACAGGGCGCGGCCAGCCTGCAGTCCTTCCTCGATCGACAGCCTGAACCCCGGCTCATCGGCGGAGCGCTCGTCCCGCCAGGCGGAAAGGTGCTCGTCCGAGCAGAAAAAGGCGGTCGTCGCGCAGAGCGAGCTCGCCGCGCAGCCGTCTTCATAGCGGACGCTCTGCCACATGACGGCCGTCGACGGCGCGACGGCGGCCACCGCCCGTCCTCGCTCGCGCGTCGTGATCCGGATCGGGGCACCGCAATGACGGCAAGACGAAGCGATCGCGATGTCGCGATCGGTCATCGCGCCGATGCCGAGCGCGTCGACCGCGCACATGGAGTTGAGAACATGTCCGTCCAGCGTGACCCGATGGCCCGTCTCCCGGTCGGTGAAGGGATAGGCGCCGACGATCCGCTCGCCGTCGAGGACGACGAGGTCGCGCCGACGCAGTTCTTCGAGCAGGGACGGGATGGTCGTCTCGCTGAGTTCGGCACGCTCCGCAAGCGCGCTCCTGCTCGGGGCTCGTCCGTCTTCGGCATAGAGTTGCAACAGCGCAACGCGAACGCGATCCGCGGCGGCATCATAGCCGCTCCAGCGATTGAGCACATGGTCGGAGCCGACCATGGCGAGCAGAGCGTCCTTCACTGTGATCGACGTGGCCGCCGACCAGTCGGGAAACGTCACGCCCGGCCGCACAGCAAAGCTCGGCGGTGTCGCAGGCGTAGAAATGACAGCTTTGCCCCGAGAGGGGGAAGATGCGCAGCAGTCGTTCATGGCTTCTTGCCTTCCTTGTGATTATTTGTCTCGCAGGCCGCAGCTCTCTCCCGGCGATGATGAAGGCCCCACGCAAGAAGAGCGAGGCCGGCGACCATCAACGGAAGCATCGACAGACCCATACCGGCCAGCCAGGCGCCAAGACCGGCGAGGGGCAGACCGACGGCGAGGAGCGGCGCCGCGCAGCAGATCGCGGCGAGGACCGCGCCGATCGTGCCTGCACGGACAAGAGCGGGGTCAGTCATCTTAGCTGCCCTGCTTCGGGTGGACCGGATAACCGGCCTTCAAGCTGGCGGCCGCGATCGCGTCCGGGTTCGTCTTTGCATCGTCAAAGGTCACGGTTGCGGTCTTCGCCTCGAAGGAGACGGTCACGTTCGCGACGCCGGGGACCGCCGCCATCGTGGTCTTCACGATGTAGGGACACGTGGCGCAGGTCATGTTGTCGACGGCGAAGGTGACGGTGCGCTCGCCAGCCCAGGCGGCCGGGGCAAGCATCAGCGAGCCGATCAGGGTGCAAACACTCAAACTCTTCATGAGATGGGTCTCCTCTCGGTGTCAGGCGGAAAGCAGCAGCGGAGCGACGTAGTCGAAGGCGAAGGCAGCCGCGACGAGAACCGTTGCCATCCAGAGTCCGATCTGGACGAGGCGGCTGGGGGCGGGGCGTGTGCAGGCTTCGCCGTCGGCGCAGGCTCGCCGTGGCTTCCAGTAGACGAGGTAGAAGCCATAGCCGAGAACACCTGTCGTCCCAGCGACGAAGAAGGGCTTGTAGGGTGCGAGCGCCGTCAGATTGCCGATCCAGGCGCCGCCGATGCCGAGGCTGAACAGGATGAGTGGAATGATGCAGCAGGACGAGGCGCCGATGGCGCCGAGAATACCGCCGACTGCGACCAGGCGCTGCCGCCGGACCTCATTCTGCTCGGGCGTCGTCAGCTTCGCTACAGTCGGTGCAATGTCTGCTGGTCCATGTCGCGATGCATTCATGTCGGGACTCGCTTTCCTTGCCGAATTCCTGTCCAGGCGCTAATGTGCAGTCTGTAGCAACTACAGGGTCAAGAGGGTTTTTGCGATGCGCGATCAAGCCGGCGTGAAGTGCATGCAGCGGGCCGAGCTCGCGCGGCGGACGGGCTGCAATCTGGAGACGGTGCGCTATTACGAGAAGGTCGGCCTTCTGCCCGAGCCGCCGCGCACGACGGCGGGTTACAGAAGCTATGACGGCACGCATGAGCGGCGGCTTCGCTTCGTCCTGCGGGCGCGCGAGCTCGGCTTCTCCCTAGATGAAATCCGTGAGCTGCTGCGTCTCGTTGACGAGCGCGACCGGCCCTGCGCCGAAGCACGCGACGTCGCTGCCGTCCACCTTGCTGACGTCCGGGCGAAGATCGCCGACCTGAGGCGCATGGAGCGGGTGCTCAAGGGCGTCGTTGCCCAATGCGGCGACGGCACGCTCCCGGAATGTCCGCTGATCGAGACGCTGTTCCAGGAGCGAACTGTCAACTGATCGAGTTTGAGGGGCGCCTATGCAGCGCCCCGGACCTCGTGCTAGCGAGCGCCGGTCTGCCGCGCGTGCATCCAATCGGCGATCTGCTGCGCCTTGCTCGCGGCGGTGAAGATGGCGCGCGAGTCGGAACGCAGCACCTCGAGCCAGGAGGCAATGTAGCGGGCATGATCGGGACGCGGCTCGACGCTGAGGTTAAGATCGGCGCAGATCATCGCGCTCAAGAGCTCGACCGTGCATTCCTCCATGGCGTAGGCGGCCGAACCGAACCGTCCGGAAAGATCGCGGTCGAGGCGATGCTTGGCGCCGGAAGCGTGGCCGCATTCATGGAGCAACACGGCGTAGTAGGCGACCGCGTCGCGGAAGGAAGCAAACTCCGGCATCTGCACCTGGTCGGTAGATGGGCGGTAGTAGGCCTGTGATCCGCCGTGGCGGATGTCGATGCCGAGGGCGGCGCAGAACCGTTCGGCCTGCTCGATCCGCTCGGCCTGGGGCAGCGCCGGCATCGATGGCGGCGTGTAGCCATCGACCTGGGTGCAATTGAAGACGGTGTAGCCGCGGGCGAACATGCGCCGGGCGGGCTCGTCTCGATCCTCGTCGCCGTGTTGGGAGTCCGCCTCGCCGTGCCGGTCGGTGGTCTTCCAGAACACGACAAGGTGGCCGCGCTCGCCCTTGCGAACCTGGGCGCCGAGCGCCTGCCATTGGCGGTAGGTGCCCCAGATGCCGGCGGGATAGCCAGCAGCCTGCGCCGCGGCCCAGAGCGAGAGGATGTTGACGCCGCGATAAGCCTTGCTTGAGGCGACGTTGACGGGCGTGGCGATGGCCGATCCGTCGTGATGCCAGGGCATCCGGTAGTCGCCAGCGCCGGCCTCGATGGCGGCGATGATCTGGCTGGTGACGCGCTCGTAGATATCGGTTGGAGTGTCGCGGTTGCGATCTGTGGTCATGGGTGCCTCCTTCAGCTCGCCCTCTCCGTCGAGGGCGAGGCGGCAAGGGCAGACGCGGGAAGCCGGCCCGTCACACCCTGTTCTCGGTGCTGGTGCGGAACAGGGTTGATGGGCTGGCAGCGTCTGCCACACCCGAGCCCTGCCTCGACGGGCGAGCTTAAGGAGGTGCCGACCATGATCGGCGCGCCCGGAACGGCCCGGATGATGCGCCGCTCTCAGCCGGCGTCGTCTCGCGGCGAGCGCTTCAGGGGGACAACCTTGGCCCTGCGCGATCGGTCAAGCTCGTCCTGCAGACCAGCAATCACCGCATCCCGCTCGGCGACCTGCAACGTCAGTACCTGGATGTGCTGGGCGAGCGTGCGGGCGAGGCCGCGCAGTTCGGCCATCTCGGCGCCGCGCACGGCCCGCAGCTCGGCCTCGAGCACGCGGACGCGCTCCTTGAGGGCTCTCGGGGAGGATCGCCGGTGGCGCGCTTCGGCGGCACGGAACTCGGCGAGAAGACCGACCGCACGGTTCGCCGTCGCGCGGCTGACGCCGGCTTCACGCGCGAGGTTGGAGACGGTGAGCGCGCCATCGGTGCGTTCGGGGCGACCATCGAGCAGCCGCGCCATCGCCGCCCGCAGCGCCGCTTCGCTCTTTGCGCCGAGCGCGCTCATGCTCCGCCCTCTATCAGAGGTGCGATGAGCCGGCGCTTGCGTTCGTTGTCGCGGGTGATGGCTTCGCGTTGCAACGGCGACAGGCGCCGGTCGGCCAGCAGCCCTTCGCCCTCAGCGATCGAAGCCCGCCACGGCTCGCGATGCCGGGCGGTCAGACAGGCGTTTGGGCAGCGATCGGGACTGCATCGGGACAGGACCGGCGCCGTTTGCTCGGAAACCGGGGAGCCGGTGAGGCAGAGGGCGGTCGCCGCATCGAAGAGGCAGTCGTTGAGGAGGCCGACATGCAGTGTACGGCCGAGATGGGCTAGCATGGTGCGTAGCCGTCTGCGATCCATGATCCTGCCGGGCAGATCGCCAAGCTCGTCCTGCACGCGAGCAAACTCCCGCTGCAGTCGCATCGCGCCCGGTCCGGCCGGACCCTCCTGGCGAACGAACGCCTCGTAATGGGCGACGATATCGTCGAGTTGACCGAGTGCGTGCTCGCGCTCGACGGCGAGGCGGAAGTCAGCCTGACTTGATCCGGCATAGCCCTCGAACATGGCGACGGAGGCGTGCTTATACTGGATCTTGCCCGCGATGGTGCCGAACGGCCGGTTGGCGATGTACCAGGCAACTGTGCGACGCAGCTGCCGCGTCGTGAACTTCCAGGGCTCGTCGCCAATGCGCGGGATGACCGGTCCGTCTTGCGAACGCGCATCGAGACCGTCGCGGAAAAGATTGAGCGTCGGCGCCGCACCTATGCCGAGGTGATCGGCGCTCCAGGGCCAGTCCTTTAGGGTCACCCACAAGGACGACAATCCTTTCTCCTTGCGATTGCGCGCCGACAAGGCCTCCATCACTTCGACGGCGCGGGCGACGGGCTCGATGGTGATCCAATCGGCCGTCACGCCGCGCGGGCCATGGCGCTTGAAGACGGTGCTGCGCACCCGATAGCGTTCGACCAGGCCGTCGGCGCTACGCACCGGCGACACGCAGCCCGGCTGCATGGCCTGCACCTCGCTGTCGCGCATACCGGTGAGATAGGCGCAGACGAGATAGCAGGCGCCCTGCAGCATCCGCTCCTCGCGGGCGAGACTGAGGCCGTCGAAGCGCTCGCGCCATGGCAGGCCGGTGTCCGGATCGACGGAGATCGGCGTGTCGAGACCGCCAACCTCGGTTCCGAACTCGGCAGCCATCTCCTCGATCAATTGCGCGGTCGCCTCGGACTGGCTGACGCGGCCGCTCTCCGGCGCGCCGGCGTGCAGCCGCATCAAGTGCAGATTGTAGGGTGGCAGCTCCTGGCCGGTTAGCGGATCGATCCGGCGGGCGGCGTTGGGCGCGCGCTCCCAGATTGGGATACCCCGGCCGGCAGCCCGGCGCGCGTCGAGCCACTTTGCCACGCGTGCCCGATAGGTCCCGGCGACGGCCCGTCCGGTCCGCGCATCGTGCGCCATCAGGCGGGCGCAGCGGACCTCGAGAGCGTCCAGCTCCGCCCTCGCTGCGAGAATATCGGGCGCGTAGACCTCGACATACTTGAGCGCCCAGCGGAGCATGGCGCCGATGACCGGTTCGGGAATGCGTGGCGTGGCGTTCTCGGCGGGTGCCGGCGGTCGGCCGGCGACGCGGTGCGCGGCGCGCCCGCGCCACGGCAGAAAACCGATGCCGCCGCCGGTCAGCCACGGCGTCAGGTGGTGCAGGTCGATCGGCACCTCGACGTACTTCACCGTCTCATGCGGCGTTCTCCGGCCGCCATCGCGGGCATACACCAGATACGCGTCGAGCAGAGCCTGGTCGACTCGGCCGAGGTCGACGGCGCCGAGCTGCGTCCGAAGAAACGCGGCAAAGTGCTGGATGTAGCGCAGAAGCCGGATTGCCGAGGTTGCCCCGCAGGGCGCACGATATCCCGACACGTGGATGCGCAGACGGGCGATTACATACTCCTTTGCCAGACGGCGCGTGACCGGATCGGCGATGCGGGCGAAGTTGAGCCGGTAATTGCTGTAACGAGCATTCACCCGAAAGATGGCGGCGCTCAAATCCCAGTGATCATCCCCGAAACGGGGAAGCTGCGCGCGGTCGGTATCCTCCCTGACCGCGACGCCGGCGAGCACGGGCTCCTCGTTGCCGTACATGGCCGAGGGCAAAGAAGGCCGTATTGGAAACATGATCGGCGCCGGCATCATGGCGCTCCCGCTTCAGGCGGCAGGTAGATCAGCCTCGGGTCCGCGGCCGCGGCCTGTCGCGCCTCATCGATCTCGGATTCGCTGAACCGGGGCAGGATCTGATCGGCGATCCGGCCATGAACGCGGCCGAACTTCGTCGTCCAGTCGGCTTCGGTGAGCGCTTGTCTCTGCGTCCGGATGAAGCTGAGGAACGACAGCAGCGCGGGCAGCTTGCGGCCGGTGATCACCGCGTTGCTGCATTCGAGACAGCCCCAGAAGGGCGACGGACAGGCTTCGCCCTCTGTGCCGAACGGGCTCGCGTAGAAGCCGCCGCAACTGGCGAGCCAGACGTCCTGCTCGCCGCCCAATAATGCGGCAACAGCGGCGGCGCCGGCAACGGGGAGCCCCATTGCTCGATCCGGATCGACCCGGGCGGCCGCTTCCTCGTCCGGCGACAGCACGCAGGGGCGCAAGGCGGCGTCAAGTGCGTCGCTCATGGCGTCGGCAACCGTTGCTTCGTGGACATGGCGAAGTGCGGGAATGTCGGCGTAGTGATTGGCCGCAACCGCGATGGTGTGGCCGGCCGCGAAGCGATCGAGTTGGCCCCCCGTGCGCCGATACCATGCCGCCTTGTGAGTCTTGCGCAGGCGCGTCAGGTTGAGACGAAGGGGCTGGTCCTGTTCATCGCGGATGTCGTGCCGGCGGGTCCATGAAGCCACAGGCTCCTTCATGCTGAGAACGCGCGGGATTAAGCGGCCCCAGGCGTAGTGGACCCAGAGCGTGTCGGCGCCGAGCCGGTCTCGCGTCGGGCCGGTCCACTGCAGCACCTTGCGGATCAGACCGCCCGGCGTCGAGGAACCGCCGTCGCGCACGCGCAGTCGCTTCCACTCGGCGCCGCGCGCCCGGCGCTTGCAATACTCGATCTCGACATAGCCACCCGCCGGATTCTTCAGGCAGTCGGCCCGCAAGCCCTTGATCGCCTCGATCTCAAGCCCGGTGTCGAGCGAGATGAGGACGATGAGCGGCACGAGGTCGGCGGCGAGCAGGTGCCGGCGGCCATGCAGATCGTGGATCAGGCGATCGTTCGGCAGGCCGCTCTCACGGCGGAGCGTGTAGAGCCGCTTGAAGAGAGCGTGTCTGTGCCCGATGACGCCTTGCGCATCGATCGCCGCCATGGCCGCCGCGTGTGCCCCCGCGAGAGTGCTGCTGCGCTCGGCATCCTCGACCGTTGGAATCCGATCTGCGTCGGCGAAACGGCGGATGATGGCGGCGAGATCTGTGCGTGCAGCGGTCCGCAACGCCGTGGCGACATCGTCGCCATAGGCATCGCGCGGCCGGGCGCGCACGCCCGATCGGTCGCTTGTGTACATCAGCCGTCGCGAGGCATCCGGCGGCAGGTAGCCGGGCTCCGCGGCCTCGGCGAGCCGCAGCAGGTTGAGCACCTTGCTCATCCTTTGCAGCCGGTGATTGGGGTGCAAGCCGCTCTCCTCCATCCAGGCATCGAAGCCGTCGATGCAGGTGGCGCTCACGTCGGACAAGCGAACGACGTGGGGACTGACGGCATCGAGATACCGCCAGAACATCTTGAGCGCATTGGCATAGGCGGAGGCCGTCGAGATCGAGCCGGCCGGACCGCCGACCTGGCAGGCGCGCCAGAGAGCACCGGCAAAACTCCGGGCCAACGCCATGCGGCCGCTGAGCATCGTCAGATCGATCGTCCTTGTGCGATCCACCAGGGTGACGGTGAAACGCAGCGACGCGATCGCCGCGGTGGCCTCGCCCACGGGGTCGGGCAGCGCCTCGGGAAAGAGCGCACGGCGGCCCGGCCACCGCACTGAAGCAATCGTCGCGGCAATCATGTGGCATCACCAGCCGTATCGTCGGCCCAGCGATCGGCGGCTGCGTCGACCAGTTCCTGTGCTTCGGCAAGACTATCGAGATAAATGTAGGTGCTGGTCACGCTCGCGTGTCCCAAGAGATGCTGGAGCTTCTGCAGCGGATCGCCGAGGATCCGCCGGTAGCCTGCACTGTGCCGGTCCTGCGGATCGAACACCGTACCGATCTGCTCGCGGATCAGCATGGAGAGCATGTTGACGGCGAAGGTGTGCCGCAAGGTATGCGGCGTCACGTCGATCTCGATGCCGAAGCGGCGGCAACGGGCGCAGGCCCGGCGGAAGGCAGCTTCCCATGTCGCCGAGGGCACAGGCTGGCCGCCTTCGGTCAGCCAGAGCAAGGCATGCTGCGCCGCCCCGGGAGCGCCGACCAGCACGCGCCGACGTTCGCGTGGTGTCAGCCGGTCGAGGCGAACACGCTTGCCAGCGGCGTCTCTTGCCTTCCTGTCTTCCGGCATCAGCCAGAGCGGATCGGACACCGCCGGTTCGGACCGGGAGACGGAGATGGTGCGCTCGAGATCGATGTAGTCGGCGATCATCCTCAACACTCTGCAGGGAATGCGGATCCGCCGGGGTCGTCCGCCCTTCGCGATAGGACCGGGAAGATCGAACGGAACTGAGCGCGATCCGGGCTCGGCCGGGTGTGGAAGCTCCGTCAGGAGCAGGCTGCCGGCCTCGGTCAGTCGCAAACCGGTCGTGACGAGAAGCTCGGCGAACAGCGCATTCCGCTCGCCGTTGCGGCCACGCCACGCCGGGTCCTCGGAGCCGTCGGGCAGACGTCCTCTCAGCCCGACGTCGCGAAAAAGCAGGTAGCGGCCGAGGTCAATGTATCGAGTATCGTGCCGACGTGCCGCACGCTCGCGTGCCCGGTTCGTCGCGACCGCCACCATGGTGCGCGTGCCCGCGCCCCGGCGCAGCGCGACACCGTAGCCGAAGGGCGAGGTCGTGATGACCTCCTCCTCGACGGCCCAGCGATAAAGCTTGTCGAGTGCAGCAATGCTCCGATTCCAGCTTGACGCCGAAATGCGGTAGGCGGCGTCCGACAGGCGCCGTGCCCGATGAAAGGCTACCACATCGTGTCGGTCGGCCTGCCAGACCGACTTGCCGTCGCGCCGCTCTGCGAGAAAGCGCGCCCAGACGAGAATATCCCGTGCGTAGGAGCGCCACGTGTTCGGCGAGCGGGCGCCCATGGTGGGACAGGCGCGGAGGAAGCGGTTGAGATCGAGATCATAGCTGCCGTCATCCATCAGGATGAACGGCATGCCGTCGGTCAGCCCATTGCGCTCGGCCGTGTCGAGCGCAATGTTCACTACGAAACCATCTATGGAAAGCGGGCGCGAAACAGCGCCAAGGTCGGTAAAATATAACTGCACGCACGATACCTGAACGGAGCGCCTTCGGCGCAACTTTTTTGTTTGGAATGCGAGGGGTTCCCCTCGCGCTCTCCCGTTCGCCACGTGGCAGGGGTGCAGGACTTTGTCTGCACCCCATGAACAAGCTTGTGGAGTCGCCGCCGCGTCAAGCGTTGTCCTCGCTTACGCTGCGGGAACGCTTGACTCGGACGTCTGAAGAGCCTCACCGGAACCGTCGATGATGCCTCCCCATGCCTGATTCTGAGACAGGATCACAGTGTCAGGATAAGGCAATAAGTTCTTCCCGTGCCCGCTCGGTCCGGTCCTTCGCATAGCGCGACAGGTCACGTCCAACGCGATGCTCCGCCGCAGTCCAGTGCGTTTTATGCCGATATCGGCATAAGACCCATTATGCCGTAAGTCCGATTATGCCGCATGGCCGATTTTCAAGGATGAGACTTCTCCTATCGGCCACGC
>NZ_QLNF01000041.1:0-16026 GCF_003261015.1 Agrobacterium sp. MS2
CGAGCCAGCACTTCGGCATAGGCGGCAAGATCGCGGTGCAGCGGCCCCGGCAGTTCCACCGTCACCTTCACGGGCTTGTCTTCGATGAGGGGGCCGAGTTTCAGCTTCGTCATGGTCAGTTCCTGTAAGGTTCGAGTACGAGTCGGCATTGCCCTGCTCACCCTGCTCGGCATCTTTGCAGCGGGGATCGCAACCCGGAAATAGAGAGGCGATCGGCGCAACCCGAATGTCCCTGATGCAAGAACACCCCGCCGGATCGTCCAGACGGGGTGTTCATCCACAAATTTGAAGAAAATAGCGCCTCAGGCCTGGAGGATTACCTTCATCGCCTTTTCGCGTGCGGCATTCGCAAAGACGTCATAGGCGTTCAGGATCTCATCCAGCGGGAAGCGATGGGTCACCAGCTTGCCTGGATTGACCTTACCGGATCCCAAGGTCTTCAGCAGCATCGGCGTGGTGTTGGTGCAAACCAGCCCCATGGAGATGTTGATGTTCTTGATCCACAGTTCTTCGATGTGAAGCTGGACGGGTTTGCCGTGAACGCCGACATTGGCGATGTTGCCGCCTGCCGAAACGATCTTCTGGCAGATATCGAAGGTCGCCGGAATGCCGACCGCCTCGATAGCGACATCAACGCCTGCTCCGCCGGTGATCTCCAAAACGCGCGTAACAGCGTCTTCCGTTCCGACCTGGACCAGATCAGTGGCGCCGAACTGTTTCGCCAACTCCAGCCGCGCCGGATCCATGTCGATCATGATGATGCGGCCGGGCGAGTAGAACTGCGAGGTCAGCAGCACCGACATGCCCACCGGGCCGGCGCCGATAATGGCGATGGCGTCGCCCGGCTTCACCCGGCCGGCCTGGACGCCGATCTCAAGCCCGGTCGGCATGATGTCCGAAAGCATCACAAGCGCCTCTTCGTCAGCGCCCTCCGGGATCGGATAAAGCGAATTGTCGCCATAGGGGATGCGGACATATTCCGCCTGGGTGCCGTCGATCTTATGGCCGAGGATCCAGCCCCCGTCCGAGCAATGCGCGTAAAGCTGGCGCTTGCAATTCGGGCAGGTCCCGCAGGAGGTGACGCACGAAATCAGAACCGCGTCGCCCTTCTTGAGGTTGCGCACGGCTCCGCCGACTTCCTCCACCACGCCGACGCCTTCATGGCCCAGCGTCCGGCCTTCGGTCACCGCGGGCACATCCCCCTTCAGGATATGAAGATCGGTGCCGCAAATCGTGGTCTTGGTCACCCGCACGATCACGTCGGTGGGTTTTTCAATGACAGGTTTTGCCTTTTCGACCCAGTCTTTCTTGCCGGGTCCCTGATAGACGAGCGCTTTCATTCTCGTTTCCTCCTTGGCGCTGATTGTCCGATGTCTTCCGACATTCCCCAAGTGGCCTGCCGCTTGACTTCAAGATCGCCTGATTTTGCTCGCTGGGCAAGCGTTTTTCGCCCCGAGCGGTGTCTGTCGTCGCGCAAACGGCCGAAGTCGGGTGGATCAAGCCTCGAACCCGCAGCATTCTGGCCCGGCAGAGCCGCTTTTCCGCGCGGCAGACGGACCTGTCCTGCCGCTTTCGTTCAGCTTGGGCATGGATCGTGGTCATGCGCATGACGGAGGCGTTCGAAGACGGCGGATGGCGGCAAGGACGGCCCGCACCATCGGGCCGGTGACGGCGACCTCGGCCAACTGGAAGGTAATGGCGCGGGCGTGGCGGACGACGCGGGCGCCGATCTTGATCAGCTTGAGTTGCAGGCTGGTCAACGACCAGTCCGCCATGGCCTCGGGCAGTTCGATGCAGCGCAGGAAGGTTGCCAGGTTGTAGGCCAGCGCGTGCAGTTGCAGCCGCACCTCGTTGTGCCGGAACTTCCGGCATGACAGCCGCGTCCAGCGAAAGGCATATTTGCCTTCCTTGATGTGCTGCTCTGCGGTGCCGCGCTGGTTGTAGAACCTCACCACCCAGTCTGGCTCCATCGGCAGGTTGGTGACGATGAAGCCGACTTTGGGGAACAGCTCGCCCGGATGCCATTCGATCTTGGCGATGACGCGGCGCGGCTTGTCCCAGGACGCCGCCTGATACTCGAAGTCCTCGAAGAACCGTTTGACCTTGGTCAGCGAAGGCCGTCCCACGGGCCGTGTCAGCCGATGCGCGATCTTCTCGCGCAAGACGGCGTTGGCGGGCAGACGGATGGCGTAGAAGAACCTGGCTTCTTCCAGCCGCATATAGATCGCGGGGATCGCGTAGGCAGCGTCGGCCCGGAAGAAGCGTCCACCAAGGTCGCGGCCAGCATATCGGGCAATGACGGGATCAAGGACATCCCGCCAGCCATCGGCGCTGTGGACATTGCCGTTACGCAGGGCGCAGCGCTCCAGCATGCCAAACTGGTTGAACAAGAAGATGGGGTGATAGCAGGTGCAGTCGAAATGCCCGTTCCAGGCAGCACCTTCCTGATCGCCGTGGGTGGGGCTGACCGAGCTGTCCATGTCCAGCACGATGTATTTCAACCCGTTGCGGTCATGGAACCGGTCGATCCATTGGCCGTTCAGATCGGCCAGCGCCGCCCGGTTCGCGGCCAGAGCCAGCGTCTCGGTCTCGAACCGTCCCATCTGCGATGCCGAAGCAGCTTGCGCCTCGACGGCCCTGCCGCCAACGACCTGACGCATCACGGGATCGAGGGCCAAGCGGTCGGCATCGTTCACATCCTCGTATCCGGCCAGTCGTCCGAACACCGATTGCCGGAACAATCCGTCAAGCCGATGGAGCGTGTTCTTCCCGGTGCGGCTGTCTCGCAGCGCCTCCGACGCCAGATTGGACAGGCCGAGCACGTCATCAAGCTCGCGCATCACCAGCAGGCCACCGTCTGAACTGATCTGCGCACCACGGAACTCCAGACGCACACGGCGGTCGAAATCAACCCGATCTCCCCGCGCCAAGCCCGCACCCTCCAGGTGATCCATGAAACGCGCCCCTCGCAGCCGTCAACGCCATGATTTATATGCGAAATATCACGATTACGACAGCGAAATCAGCGACTTACTTGGAGAATGTGGGGTAATACCGATGACTGACCTCGTGAATTACATCAAGATCGACGGCGACAAGGTCGCAGGTAACATCGCCACGATCACCTTTGATATCGACGTGACCGGCGAGACGGTCCACAGCGAAAACCCGGCGGCTCCGGTCTACCGTCTTTACGGCAAGTCTCCGCGCAATCGCCGGATCGAAGTTGGCGGCATCTGGAAGAAGAAGAACCAGCGAGGCGGCGAATACTACACTCTTTCGGTCAACACCGGTTTCGCGAAGCTGAATGCGAACCTCGGCCGCTATCCGGGACAGGACGACGACACCCTGATGGCGGTCATTCCTTGGGACTGACGCGGAAGCGGGCGGCGCTCAGCGCCGCCCGCCTTTGGCTGCTTATCGCAGCCGCGTCGATCTTCCCCCTTGCATGCGCGGCATAAAGTTGATTCTGCTTTATAAAGCGAAAATGCAAAGAGGAAGCTCGGAATGAGATTGCCGCGACTGCTGTTGATTATACCCCTCCTGTTCGCCCTCCCCTCGGGCGAAATGTCGGCGCAAGCCGCCGATACGAACTGGCCGATTTGCGGTCGCGGCAAGCGTATCACCTGCATAGTGGACGGCGATACTTTCTGGATGGATCGGGTCAAATACCGTCTTCAGGGCGTGAACGCTCCTGAAGCTGGCGATGGCGCGCGCTGCGCCAAAGAGCGGAACATGGCAGACGCTGCCACAGTGCGGCTCCAGGAGCTTATGCAAAGACCGGGGCTGACGTTTCAGCGCCGGGGCAATGACCGCTATGGGCGCGTGCTTGTGACTGTCCGGACCGCCGACGGCGAAGACGTCGCGGCGCTGATGGTCAAGAGCGGACACGGGCGAACCTATTACGGCGGATATCACGATCCTATGGAGTGGTGCCGTTATTGAATGCACCAGTGCTCGGCTTGTGCAAGTGGTGGGTCCTCGCCATGCTCGCGGGCCTTGCCCGCTGCGCGTGGCTCCGGTCCCGGCCCGAAGGCCGCCCTTGCACAAGCCTGCGCGCCGGCGCGGTGCTGAAAGCATCGGGACGAGGGGCATCGCCCCTCGCCCGCTGGCGAGGAAGTTCGATCCGCCTCCGGCGCGGATCGAACAAGGGGCATGAGAAAACTGGCGGAACGCCAAGCGCCCGGGCAGGTTCGATACCTGGCCGGGCGCTAATGGGTTTTTGGGGGAGCTGGCCGCGCCGGAGAGGAGCGCGACCAGCTAACGGCTTATTCAGCCGCTTCGGGGAACTGTTGCTCGGCTTCGACCTCGGTCATGGGAATGCGAACCGGTTCGGGAAGCCAGCCGGTGTTTGCAACCATCCGCTCGGCAATGGCAACGGCCTCGGCCTTCTTGCCTGCTGCTCGGATAGCCGTCGCGGCTTCTTCCCCTTTCACCTCGGCAACCACAGCCTCGATGCTCTTTTTGTTGAGGTGGGAAAGATAGGCATCGCCGGTCGGTTCAAACCAGTTGCGCATATCGACATTGAGGGCGCGGCCTATTTCGTTGGCATGAGCAAGAGCCTTGTCGCGTCCATGAAATTTTGCTTCCACGGCATTGAGGCTATGAGAGGCGGCGAAGGCCAGCAAGACCAGCAACTGGTCGCGAGGCTGATCAAGGCACCATTCCCATAGATCGGCGGGATTGCCGGGGATATGATCGCCATAGCGTTCCTTCAACTCCTGAAACGCAATCCCGGCCTTGCTGTTTTCGGGCTGCTTCATGGACCCTTCCAAGGGCTGATAGGTCAGCTTGATTTCCAAGGCGGTGTGTTCACTCGCATAGCGGTAGACCGCGCTCAAAAGCAGGGCATGAACCACGGCTGCGAAGGCTATATCGGGATTGTCGGCCAGTTCCACGCGAAGGGCAGCGGTCTTCTGCGCTGTCAGGTCCTCGACCAATGCCGCCGAATGGGTCAGCTTGATCGGCGCCGCCTCGCTTTCTCTGCTACCCTCATTCTCGCCGCTGTGCTGGCCTTCCTCCTGCTCCTGCTGTTCATCCTCATCGTTGACAAGGCCACGATGCACGGTTGCCCGCCCGTAGTAGTCGAGGCAAACGATCGCCCCGGCGCGCGCCAAATCCTCCGCCTTATAGGCTTCCTGCCGGTCCTTGAGGCTGTCCATTTCCTTTTCGATGGCTTCAAGCTTCGGTTCGGCGTCCTCGTCGGCGTCTCCTGCCTCGATCAATTCGGCAAGGCTGTCATATTCCTCGGCAAGCTGATCAAGCCGCTCCTGATCTTCTGCGCTAATATCTACAGGCTCCGGATAGACGCGGCTCATGCTGTAAATGTCGTCCGGCTGTGCGGAATGAACTTCAACCCATTTCCAGCCCTCAGCCTTGACGCCTTCGGCTTCGGTTTCGAGCTTTTCGAGCACCAGCCTTTCGACTAGGCCGGAATCTGTGGCATAGCCGCCGCTCTCACCGTCGAACAGATCGCGGCGAACGGTCCCGCCAGCCGCTTCAATGGCATCCAAGCCGCCAATGAAACGGATACGCTTGTCGGAAGCCGGGATTTCCTCGGAAGCCAGCATGCGCTTGATGGTGTGGGCATAACGGTTGTAACTGGCGAGGCTATTCCAAACCTGCTCCTGCCGTTCGTGGTCATCCGTGATGGTGAAGGCTGCAAGCTCGTCATAGCTCATCTCACCATTGCGGAAGAGATCGAACAGGACCGGCGACACGCGAGCCAGCGCCATGCGGCGCTTCACGTTTAGCTCCGTGGTCCCGAAACGTACTGCAATTTCGGCAGGGCTTTTCCCCTCGTCGGCCAAGGTCTTGAAGGCCATGAATTCGTCGGCGGGATGCATCCCCTTTCTGACGAAATTCTCGGCAAGGCTGATTTCGGTCGCGTCTTCGCCATCCCACAGGCCGCAATCGACGCCATGGGTTTTTCCGATTTCGCCCTGCTCTGCAAGCAGATTGAGGCCAGCCAGACGCAAACCGCCAGCGGTGACGAAATAGCGGCCCTTCTTTTCGCCCGGACGAATGACAAGGTTATGGATCAGCCGGAAATTACGCGCCTTTATGGAAGCGGCCATTTCCGCGATTTCTGCCGCCTCGTAGGTCTGGCGCACGTTCCGGGGGTCGTGGTCGAGCTTGTTGAGCGGCACTGTGATGTTGTTGGTATCGGTCATGATGTTATCTCCTATTTCCCTTTTCCCGCGAAGCGGTCTTCCTGTCCCGTAAGGGGCAGGAGCCCCGCTCCTGCTCCCGAGCAGTCGGCGATCCGACCGGCGAGAGAGGGGGGCAATGGTGAAAACCGGAGGGGGATCACCCACCCGAAGGGACAGGTGGCGAGGATCCGCGCGGACACGCGCAAAATCCGCACACCTGGTCCTGCACAAGGGCGAGTTCGCCGGCATCGCCGGCGAGCTCGCCCGCGGAAGGATGGGGAGACCGGTTTTCGCCATTGCGGGGGAGAGACGGCCGCACGGTCTTTCCCCCTGAAGGGGATCAACACGCTTGCGAAGCAAGCTCCGCTATTATCGCGTTGAGACAAATCGCTTCTTCGAGCGTTAGGGCGGCATGGCGAAGCACTTGAGCGGTATGAGAACACGAACCAAGATCAGCGACCCGATGCCCCGGCGCATCGAGCCATGCCTTGCGCTGCTTGTGTCCAAACCACCAGCAGGGCCGGACTGGTCATTTGAAATCAAGTGGGATGGCTACCGCCTTGCGGTCCATGTCGAACCTGATGGCGTCCGGGTGCTGACCCGAGGAGGACACGACTGGACGCCAAGATTCACACACATTGCCGACGATGCGCAGCAACTCGGCCACGATACAATGATCCTCGACGGCGAGGCGGTCGTTCTGGATGAACAAGGCCGATCTGACTTCGGCTTGCTGCAGCAAGCTCTCGGCGGACGTGGCGGCAGGCGTTTTGCCCGTGAGGCCATATTCTTCGCCTTCGATCTTCTCTATCTCGACGGTCGCGATCTTACGCACGAGCCCCTTTCCAAGCGGCGGCAGACGCTCGAAAAGGTACTGAACGGCCGTGAAGGCATAATACGCTACTCTGAATCGATTGATGCGGATGGGAACCAGCTCCTCGAGCGCGCTTGCGAACTCGGCCTCGAGGGAATTATCGCAAAGCGTCTCGATCGTCTGTATCGTTCCGGCCGTCATGGCGAATGGCAAAAGATCAAATGCGTGCAGAGCGACACATTCGCGATCGTCGGCTACGAACCGTCGGAAGCGATGCGCGGCGGAGTCGCCCGTCTGCTGCTTGCGGCTCGCAAGAGTGGTGAACTGGTCTACGTCGGTGGCGTCGGAACCGGCTTCACACATAAGTCCGCGCGCGATCTGAAAACCATACTGGACAGGATTTCGGCCCGAAAGGCCCCTGTGGCTCTGAAGCGAAAGAATGCTATCTTTGCCGAACCACGCTATTTCGCGGAAATCGAATATCGCGGATGGACGCGCGAGCCAAGACTACGCCACGCCTCATTCAAAGGGTTACGAGAACCTGCTGATAATTCCGAAGTGTTCGAACTGAAAGACTAGCTAACACCGGAACCTTTCCTATAGCGCTCAGAAGATGAGTGCAGCGGAGGCACTTGGGGGGAGTGTCGCAGTAGGGGTGGTTTGCTGCCTGTCGGCTTTCGTGCAGGATAGGAGTTCAGCGGACACGGGCTGCCAACTTCAACATCATTCGGAACCGCCATATGATCGACTTGACTACACTAATTACCTACAACGCAATCGTACTTGGCTTCGTTTTCATTCCTGGCCCTGCAACACTTTTAACTGTCGCGCGGGCGACCAGCTCGGGCACAAAGGTCGGTATCGCGACCGGCGTCGGTATCGCGGCTGGTGACGTTGTTCACACGTTCATGGCCATCATCGGAATCTCTGCTGTGATCGCCGCATCGGCTACTCTGTTCAGCATCGTGAAATATGTAGGTGCAGCCTATCTTGTCTATCTCGGCATACAGGCGATCTTAGCGAAAACTCCCTCGGATCCGACCGCCGCCAGAGCACTTCCGATCACCGCGCAGAAAGCATTTAGGCAGGCCATTTTGGCGGAAGTGCTCAACCCGAAGACTGCGCTATTCTTCCTGGCGTTCCTGCCTCAATTCGTCCATCCAGAGAATGGTTCCGTTGCACTTCAACTGATGGTGCTAGGCATCGTCTTTGTGCTTCTGGGCTTGCTCAGCACGGTGATCTTCGCCGTGTCAGCCGCAAGTCTCGGCAACTTTCTCCGCCGCAACCCGATCGTGCTGAAATGGCAGGGTAAGGTGGTCGGTGGAATCTACTGCGCATTAGGTGTCCGATTGGCGTTGCAAGAACGCTGAACTTCGCGAAGTCGCCTGAGTTGCTCGCACAATGCGTAACAGCATGCGCGTAAATTTGGGCGATTTCCTGTCGAGTGACACGGAATTTGGCCCTTGAGGTTATTCAAAGTCATTGAAAACAAACGTGTCAAATTAAACTGGTTTCAGATATTTTGCCCTTTTTGCCACGATATTTTGCTCTTGAAATAATAAAGGCGTTCGCGATCCGGAAAAGGTTTTTGGCACCAGGATTTTTGGCACAGCGGTGCCTGTTGACGCAAACTATTCGTCACCCGTCAAATCGTGGTCAAGCTCGTGATAGGCTTCTGGAGGAACGGGCTTTCGATCTGGCGGAAAAGATCGGCCATGTTTGGCAAGGATCTTTTGTGCCGTCTCCCATGGCTTCTCCTGGTTCATCCGGTTACGGACGGTTTCACGAAGGGCGACGATTACAGCATCGGTGATGCTTGTGCGGTCAATGCGCGCAAGCTCGCGCGCGAGCCTATCGGCCCTCCGGATTGCGAATATGCAGTGCCATTTGAGTAGCTCCAAGGCGGCCGACCTCTATATTAAAATTGAAGTCATACTAAAAAAATGTTGACATGACTCGCTGAGTGGGTTGTATTTTGAATAAATACTAAAAAAGAGGGACAATGAGCGATCTCGCCAAAATTATCGAGGCTGATCAGCAGCCGCTAGGAAAGCGTTTGCGTAGCCGCCGAAAGGCGTTGAAGCTGACGCTTCAGGAAGTTGCAGATCAAGCAGAACTGTCAGTAGGATTCATATCTCAAATCGAGCGCGGCATTGCCGTGCCTTCCCTCGTTTCACTGGTTGCCGTTTGCCGGGTGCTTGACGTCGATGTGGGAACCTTTTTCCAGAAGTCTCAGCCTCAGGGGCCAATTACACGTCGAGATAATAGACCGCTTTATGGCCTCGGCTCATTGACGGGAAAAGATGTTACTTACGAGAGGTTATCGGCGGCCTTTCCCGGCAATATTCTGCGCTCGACATTGATCCACGAACCTCCGGGCTTTCGAAGTGAACCGACATCTCATGAGGGGGAAGAGATCTATTACATCGTTCGCGGTTCGTTGACGCTTGAGCTGGAAGGCGAAATTACGATCCTGAACGAGGGCGATACCGCACATTTCCCGTCCTCCCAGACACACGTTACCTGGAATCATACAGGCGACACGACGATCGTTTTTCACACATGCACAATGGACGTGTTCGGTGACGAAAATCAGGGGACCGGTTCGGAAAATGTCCTTGCTGTAACAAGAGCTGTCAACCGACGTGGTGCACCAAAATAACAACAAATAGGGGAACTAAAATGAGATCTGGCATCAAACTGTTATTGGCCGCATTTTTGGCCACTACATCTATCCAGAATCAAGCGACCGCAGACACCGTACTCAGGCTTGATGAGTCGCCCGTTGGCGAACTCGATCCCGCCAAAGCTTCAGATTACGCCGACTCCATTCTGATGTTCAACATCTATGATGCACTGGTAGTTCCCAAACAGGGAAAGCCTGGCTATGAGCCGTTTATTGCTGAATCATGGGAAAGCACTGACGGCAAGGTCTTTACGTTCAGATTGCGCGACGATGTAAAATTTCAGAGCGGAAATCCGCTTACCGCAGATGATGTCGTCTTTTCGCTTGATCGCATGCGCGCCCTTGGCCAAGGGCTGTCATACCTCTTCGACAAAGTGGAAAAGGCAGAGGCGATAGATGCTTCAACTGTCCGTTTCACCTTGAAAGAAATCTATGCCCCTTTCATTTCGGCACTCACGCGTCTGCCTATTGTCGACAAGAAACTCGTAATGGCCAATCTGGGGGATGGCAATGGTCCTATGAAGGACTGGGGCCAGGCATTTCTTTCGAACCATGCTGCTGGCAGTGGTGCTTACACCGTCATTTCGCACAATCCGCAAGAAGAGACGGTAATGGCCAAGAACCCGGCTTATTTTCTCGGAGTGCCCGCTACAGCGCCAGATAAGGTGCGTCTGCGCTATGGCCTGGAAGCAGCCACTGTGCGCACGTTGATTGCGCAGGGCGAGCACGAAATCTCCTCGCAATGGCTGCCTCCGGAAGTACTCAAGTCGCTCGCTGCCGATGGAGCCCAATTGCTCACAGAAAGGGGAACGTCCGGGTTTTATATCAAGCTGAATACGACGAAGCCTCCTTTCGACGACGTTAACTGCCGCCTCTCAGTCAGCTACGCCTTTGATTATGGTACGGGCGTTAAGATGGTGGCCATCACAGACAATGTTTCCCTGGGCAGTCCTGCTACCGGACCACTCCCGGTCGGCATGTTGGGAGCTCTTCCCAATGAACAACCCCTCAAGCAGGACCTCACCAAGGCGAAAGAATATCTCAGCGCGTGCAAATATAAGCCAGAGGATATGAATATCGATATATCCTGGACGGGTGAGGTTCCAATAGAGGAGCGGTTCGCACTCCTTCTGCAGGCCAATCTCTCGCAGATTGGCATAAAGGCGAAAGTCAGCAAGGTGCCTTGGGCTCTATTCTCCGATCAGGTATCAAAGGCCGAACGTACACCCGTTGTCTCGCAGGTCTTCGTGAACACGATGACGGGTGATCCGGATACTCTCCTATCTAACATGTATCATTCGAGCGCTGCGGGTACCTGGATGTCGCCAGAACATCTGAAAGATGAACAAGTCGACGCTCTGCTGGAGAAGGCTCGTACAACACTTGATGAAGCAGCGCGTGCCAAGATCTATGAAGATCTCAATAGGCGGCTGCTCGCAATCGCCCCCTCGATTTTCGCTCAGGATCAAATTTCAGTCTTCGCCGCTTCTGACAAAGTCTTGGTTCCGGCGCTGACTGATCCGTCCAAGGCCTTCGCGCTAGCCGGGTTCGGCATGAGTTTCCGCCTGATGGAAATGAAGCAGTAGTTACCGACGAAACCCGGGTCGTTCATTAGCGGCCCCGCCTTTCAACCGGAATTTGATTATGTCACCGTTCATCCGCCTCCTAGCGAAGCGGCTAGGTACCTCTTTGCTTGTTCTCATAGGGGTATCAGTGCTGATATTTGCTATCGCTCGGGTAATTCCCGGCGACCCGGCGCGCATCGCGCTCGGACCAAACGCGACGCCCGAAGCAATTGCCGCCCTGCGGGATAAATTGCATCTCGATGCTTCCTTCTTCGTCCAGTACGGCTATTTTCTTGCCGATCTTATGCACGGCAATCTTGGCATCTCGCTGTACACAAATCGCCCTGTTACGGCCGACATCGCCCAGTTTCTACCCGCAACGCTGGAGCTGGTCATGGTCGCAGGTTTGATGATGATCGGCATCGGCCTTCCACTCGGAGTTTTGTCAGCCCATTACCGCGGAAAATGGATAGATCACGCTATCCGGCTGGTGACTATTCTTGGTGTCTCCGCGCCCGCCTTCGTCTGGGCAGTCGTGCTGATGCTCGTCTTCTCCTACTTCATAAGGCTTTTTCCGATTGCGGGTCGGCTCTCAGACAGTATCGCTGTGCAGAACGTAACCGGCTTCATGCTGATCGATACGCTGCTTGCCGGCAATCTCGAAGCGTTTGCAGATGCCGTCTGGCACCTGGTCCTCCCTGCCTTCGCTCTGGCCCTTTCCGGTATCGGACAGGCCGCCCGCCTCGTGCGATCGAACATGGTCGAGACTTACGAACGGCCTTACATCGAGATGGCAGAGGCATATGGCTTCCCGGAAAAGCGCATCGCTCGACGCTATGCCTTCCGACCATCTCTGATCCCTTCTCTTACCATTATTGGTCTCGATTTTGCCGCCATGCTGGGCAGCGCCTTCCTTGTTGAAGCCGTGTATGCCTGGCCCGGCCTGTCGCGCTACGGCGTGGCCGTGATCCTGCGTAAGGACCTTAACGCCATCGTGGGAACCGTTCTGGTCATCTCGGCCATGTTCCTCATCGTCAACATCGTCGTGGACTTGCTGGTTTCTATCGTAAATCCACGCATCCGCCTTTCGCAGAGAGCGTCATGAAGAAGACCCTCGTCATCCTCGCCGCCAATCCTCTGTCGCTGATCGGGCTCGTGCTCGTCGGAATCGTAGTGTTCTCGGCGATTTTCGCCGATCTCATCACGCCCTTCCCTGAACATGTCGGCGCTGTGGTGGACTTCGCCAACTTCAACCAACCTCCACACTGGCCGAATATATTCGGCACAGATCTCGTTGGCCGCGACCTCTTCACCCGCGTCGTCTATGCCTACCGGATCTCGCTGATCCTCGGCATTGTCGTGCTCATCATCGCCGTTCCGGTCGGCGTCGCCATCGGTCTTGCTGCTGGCTATCTTGGCGGCTGGACTGAATATTTGCTGATGCGGCTTACGGACGTCTTCCTGTCAATACCGCCACTGGTGCTCGCCATGTCGATCATGGGCCTCCTCGAGCCAACCCTTACCAATGGTATGATCGCGGTGACCGTGATGTGGTGGCCCTGGTACACCCGCCTTGTCTACAATATCGCCCGTTCTGAGAAAGAAGAGGGCTATGTGCTGGCGGCGGAGGTGATCGGCGCCTCGAAACGGCATATCATGTTCCGCGAGATATTGCCGAACTGCGTTCCCTCAGTCATCACCAAGATGACGCTCGACTTCGGTTTCGTCATTCTCATTGCCTCCTCGCTGTCTTTTCTCGGTCTTGGCGTTCAGCCGCCGACACCCGACCTCGGCTCCATGGTTGCAGAAGGTGCGAAGTACCTTCCAGACAGCTGGTGGCTCACCGTGTTCCCTGGCCTTGCCATCCTGATCGCCGTCTTCGGATTCAACCTGATCGGCGACGCGTTGCGTGAATTCCTGGGAGTGGATCAATGACGGCCCCTACACTCAAGATCGATAACCTCCGGCTCGGCTTCAAGACGTGGTCCGGGATGATCGACGTGCTGCACGGCATCTCTCTGCATATCCGCAGAGGTGAGCGTGTCGCCCTTGTCGGCGAGTCCGGTTCCGGCAAATCTGTGACAGCGCGCATTGTGCTGGGCATGCTCCAGCACCTGCGCACAGCTCACATCTCCGGCACGGTTGAATTCGAAGGCATTGACCTCGAAACGCTAAAATCCGCTTCGCGCCATGCGCTGCGCGGTACCGCCATGTCGATGATTTTTCAGGACCCGACCTCGTCGCTGAATCCGGTCTACAAGATATCCACGCTGTTTCGGGAAGTCCTGCAACGCACAGAACCTAACATCAATTACGAGACGGCTCGCCGCAAGGCCCTTGCAGCACTTGCAGACGTTGCGATCCATGACCCGGAGCGTGTGCTCGAATCCTATGCCTTCCAGCTTTCCGGTGGCATGAACCAACGTGTCATGATTGCCATGGCGCTCGCCAACAATCCGGCGTTGCTGCTGGCTGACGAACCTGGCACGGCGCTCGACGTGACCGTGCAGGCGCAGACGCTCAAGCTGATGTCCCAGCTTGTCGAGAAACACCACACCTCCGTGCTCTTCATCTCGCACAATCTCGGCGTGGTGCGCGAATTCGCCGACCGGGTCTATGTCATCTACAAGGGCAACATTGTCGAGCAGGGCCCGACCGCCGCGCTCTTCGAGGATCCCCGCCACCCCTATACGCGTGCGCTCCTCTCGGCCGTGCCGCGCATCACCGGCGGCGGCATTCCAGACCTCGACGACGATCCTGCGCAATTCCTCGCCCCACTAGTTGCTCATGAAGGCTTCAGCGAAAAGGAACTCCTCAAATGAGCACGATTCTTTCCGTTTCCGACGTCTCCAAGAATTTCGAGGTCAATGGAGGCACGGTCAAAGCACTCGATAGCGTCTCTTTCAGTGTCACAAAGGGCGAATGCCTAGCCGTGGTCGGGGAATCCGGCTCGGGCAAATCAACCATCGCCAACATTATCCTCGGCATCTACGCCGCGACCACTGGCAACCTCACCTTCAAGGGTGAGGCGCTGCCGGCAAGACGTACGCAGGAACATCGCCGGGCTATCCAGCTCGTGCAACAGAATCCGCTCTCCTCGCTCAATCCGCGTCGTTCAATCGGGGCATCGCTGCGCCTCGCGCTTGATGTCCATAATATCGGCGCTAAGGCGGGCCGCGCCAAGCGCACTGGCGAACTGCTGGAGGAAGTCGGATTGCCGGCAGAGCTTCGCAACCGTGCCCCGTCGGCCCTTTCCGGCGGTCAGCGCCAACGCGTTGCTATAGCCCGCGCCCTTGCTTGCCAATCGGAGCTCATCGTGCTCGACGAGCCAACCTCCGCACTCGACGTTCTGGTGCAGGCGCGCGTGCTCAAACTTCTGAAGGCACTCAAGGAAAGCCGCGGGTTAACCTACGTCTTTATCACCCACGATCTCTCCGTCGTTCGTAACATCGCAGACCGCGTCGCCGTCTTCGAGAAAGGCCGGCTCGTTGAATTTGCCACGACCGACGTCATTTTCACCCGCCCCGTAAATCCCTACACGCGCCGGCTAATCGGCGCCGTTCCCGTCGTCAGCTCTGAGGAAGCAGCGCTTCGGGATCACATCATGGAGCAACTGCAGAATGGAAATACCTGACTTCACCGCCTTCGTACACGCTGTTGCCGACGCTGGCAGCCAGCCGGAGAAGGCCTACGCCGCACTTGAGCAACTGGTGAAAGGCATTGTTGGCGCCAAGCTTTTCACCATCATGACATCCGATACGTCCGACAAGCAGGCGGAACGCATCTATTCAAGCATGCCCGACGTCTACCCGGTTTCCGGGACCAAACCCTATAACGAAACCGAATGGTCGGAAATCACGCTGAACCGCAAAGACACCTTTGTCGCCAACACGATCGAAGACATCGCCAAAGTTTTTGACGACCACGAGTTGATCCTTTCACTGGGCTGCGAGTCAGTCATCAACGTACCAGTCATCATCGACGGTGAAGTCGTTGGTACGCTGAACTGCCTCCATGATCGTGACTACTACACCGAGGACCGCATCCGAGCCGCCGACGCGCTGAAACTGCCCGGCGCCGTTTGCATGCTTCTGCACGACCGGCAGAAGAGGGAGAAAAACCAATGAGCCAGAAGACCATTCGGGTCGCGACCGATGTCGGCGGAACATTCACCGATCTCGTCTGCTTCGAGACGGACCACGCGACAGGCCAGTTCCGCATCACGACGGCTAAGTCCGACACCACGCCGCCGAATTTCGAAGAGGGCGTGCTGAACGTGCTCGACAAGGGCGGCATCGATCCGAAGACCGTCGATTTCCTCGCCCACGGCACCACCGTCGTCATCAACGCGCTGACCGAGAGGAAGGGCGTCAAGGTCGGCCTCATCACCACGGAAGGTTTCCGCGATTCGCTGGAGATCGCCCGCGGCAACCGGCCGGACTTCTTCAACCTGCACTATGAGAAGCCGGAGCCCTTCGTTCCGCGGTACCTGCGCCGCGAGCTTCCGGGCCGCTTCGACTATCACGGCACGGAGATGACGCCGCTCGATCTCTCGGGCCTGCCGGCGATCCTCGACGACTTCCGCGCCGACGGCGTCGAGGCCATCGCCGTCTGCTTCCTGCATTCCTACGCCAACCCGAGCCACGAGCAGGCGACAATCGCCGAGATCGGGCGCCTGTGGCCGCAGATCGCCACCGTCGCCTCGCACCAGATCACCCGCGAATGGCGCGAATACGAACGCACCAACACGACCGTCATGTCCGCCTATGTGCAGCCGACCGCCGAGCGCTATCTCACCCGCCTCAAGGA
>NZ_QLNF01000042.1:0-2014 GCF_003261015.1 Agrobacterium sp. MS2
CGTGACCGGCGCAACTGCCTGAGTTTAACTGAAAGCGCTTCGTCCGGCCTCAGTCGAACAACGTGACAACGCCGGCCAGGTTGCACCGGGCACTTCTTTCTCAAGTCACCCTGTGAGATTACTTGGTAGCAAGGATGTCGAAATTGCGGGCGTTTGCCACAACACCATCGTCCCATCCGCCTGCGACCAATTCTGAAGCCTTTGCATTAAGGAGCCCGGCGACTTGTCCGGCAAAGTGCGCTTCGCGCCCAGAGCTGTCGGCAAAGATGTCAAAGATGGCGAAGTTGTTCTCGTCAATCTGCAGCGCCGTCCAGAACAAAGTTTTTGGTTCGGTATCTGCAACGATCGGACCAGCGGCGGTCAACAAGGCTGCCAATTCGGGACCTTTACCTGGAGCAGCTTCGAGCTTGATATAAGTTGCGGTTGTTGCCTTGTGGAGGTCAACCGGCGCTTTTACCGAAAGGACATCGGAGTTGTTGATGTTCGCGACAACACCGGCGTCCCATCCTCCGTCGACCAACGCGTCTGCGTTCTGGTTCAAGGAAGCTGCAACTGCTCCTGAGAAGTGAGCGCCCCGTGCTTCTTCGTCTCCGAAGATGTCAAAGATTGCGAACGTATCACCGGCTTGCAGAGCAAACCACAGTACAGTGCCCGGCTCTGTTTCTCGCACGATAGTTGCAGCACCAGCCAGAAACTCCGCGAAGGCTACGGTCTGGCCTTCGACGGCGGGCATGGCGATGTAGCTGGCAGTATGATTTTCCATTGGATTGTCCTGTGCAGTTGCAGAAGTTGTGATCAGAGCCAGTGCGGCGCATATCGGAAGGATTTGCGTGTTCATGGTCGTCCCCTGACTTGACGTTCGTCGTGTTTGGTTTCGATGCACTCTTGTCCCATGGCGGATGGGTCGGACTCCAATTCCGAAGTTCTATTTTTTAATAGACATGGACTATGGAAGTTGCTTTGATGGCGTGCGTTGAGATGTGGCGGAGAATGCGGCGATGGAAATGAACCAGATCAGGTATTTTCTCGCTGTCTGTGAGCACCGAAACTTCACCCACGCAGCCAGTGCCTCCAATGTCTCCCAACCTTCCTTGACGACTGCGATCAAGAAACTTGAAGACGAGCTTGGAGGTGAGCTGTTTGTCAGGGACCGTGCGGGATGCAGGCTTACAGCCCTCGGAAAACTCATGCAGCCAAGGTTGCAGAGGATCTACGATGAGACGCGCCAGGCGAAGGCTGAGGCGGTCCGTCACATGCGTTTGGAGCGGGTTCCAATCTCTGTTGGTGTCGGCGAAACGATTGGCCACAACCTGATTTCGGCAGCTATGGAGCGTACGCGTAAGCGATTACCGCAAGCCGAAATCGAATTGATCGTTGCATCATCCTCCGAGCTTCTTGCCGGGTTGCGAGACGGCAAACTCGACGTTGCAGTCACCGCAGAGAAGGTCAGTGAAGACCTCTATCGCATAGACCGTCTCTATGAAGAGGACTACAAGGTAGTAATGTCAAAGTCGCATCCGTTGTCTGAACAAGATGCGATTTCTCTTGCGGCTCTCGCAAAAACCGACATGCTCGACCGACTAAATTGCGAAATGCGGGACGCTTTGCATGGGACCTGCGCAGATTATGGTCATGAACTCTACGCGGCGTATCGGTCCAACCGCGTGGATTGGTTAGTTGAACTTGCTCGGCAAGGGTCAGGTGCGCTGATCTTGCCGGCCACTGCTATTCCTCTGGACATGGGCCTGGTGTCGAAGCCCATCGAGGGCCTTCAATTATCGAGAACTGTTCTGGCTCTCCGATATCGGCACCAAACGACGAGACCAGAGACAAATGATCTGATCCGTGAGATTATGCGGACGCCGATGTAGTGAGGTCGGCAGTCGACATTCGCCCATGGTGCAGCATTCGTCCCGTTGGGCTCCAGCCGGCGTTGTCACTTGTTCGACTGAGGCCGGACGAAGCGCTTTCAGTTAAACTCAGGCAGTTGCGCCGGTCACGGCCTTCCAGTGCG
>NZ_QLNF01000043.1:0-12225 GCF_003261015.1 Agrobacterium sp. MS2
AGCCGAGGTAAAGCAAATGTCCCGCCGCTGCTGGCTATCTGGCTCAGGCTACTCTCAAAAAACACACTGGGGCTCGTGCAGACATACACTTACAACTAGGCCTTGGTGAAGAACCAGTGAGCTACCGGAACAATCCAGCTTCGCTCACGTTCGCGCCCTTACAACGACGAACGTAACAAAAGGTTGACTGACCAATGCCACGCTCAGTGCTTACTTGAATCAAAATAAATAAACAGGGATATGTGGAGAGCCGTATGACGGTGCACACCAGCCAAACGTTCATAGTATGTAATCTTCTGAAGGGCGATGAGACATCCTTGTTTGGATTATAGGCGTTCGCGGAGGATTTCGTAAGGTGCCTTTCCATTGAAAGCGCCATGCGGCCTTGCAAGGTTGTAGAACCTCTCCCATTCGCTGAGCTTTTGAACGAGGTCGGTGTCGTCTGTATATGACAAAAGCTGGTAGAACTCTTGATCATCAGTGCGGTGTGACCGTTCGACTTTTCCATTTAGTTGGGGCGACGCTGGCTTGATATAGGCGTGCCGGATGCCCTGGTCTTCGACGTGCCAGTGGAATTTGGCCTGGAACTCGTGCCCATTATCGGTGCGCACTTCGCGAATGCGGAACGGGAATTTGGCGATTACGGTGTCGATGAAGTCTATGGCGTTGGCCTGGGTGTGGCGATCATAGACCTTCAAGGCCCGGATGCGGGTGGCATCGTCGATTGCCGTGTATTGGAAGCGCTTGACGACCTTGCCGTCAACGCCTTCAAATTTCAGGAATTTTACGTCGACCTGTATCTGATGCCCCGGCACGCGCTGCTCGTATCTCTGGGTATGGATTTTCCTAACACGCGTACCGCCGGGAAGCCGACTAAGCCCGTTCCGCTTCAGAATTCTATAGATGCAGGCGTCAGAGATGGTGATGGCATGGTACCGGCTCATATACCAGGAAATGCGCATCGGGCCGAGATGATATCTGGTGCGCAGATGCAAGACTTTCTCGATGATTTCTGCAGGCTTCTGGTTAGCGGGATTTTTTGGTGCGGAGGATCGGTTCTCAAGCCCGGCCTCGCCATAGCGCTCGAAAGCCGATTTCCATCGATAGAAACTGGCTCTGCCAATACCGAAATAGCGGCAGGTTTGCGATACGTCACCGTGACGCTCGGCATGTTGAAGAACGCGCAGCTTATGTGAAACTTCCCGTCGGAATGTCATCATCGCGATTATCCTTGTGATCGAAAGTTAAAAACAAGGATGTCTCGAAGGTCCCTACTTTTCTACATTGTTTGACATCTGCGCCCATGAGACAGAACTGGCATCGTAAGGTTAACTGAACTTGGAGTTTGATAGGCGATGAAGGGGTGATCTGAACCCTTCAAACTGGACCGTTTTTGGTTAGAGTTTTCCGGTGCATTTTCCTGGCTGGGAAAGGAACGGAAGACGATGAAAGCATCACAGTTTTCGGACGCACAGAAGGCGTTCATTCTGAAGCAGGGTGATGAAGGAGTGTCGGTTGCGGAGATCTGCCGGAAGGCGGGGATCAGCCAGGCGACCTATTTCAACTGGAAGAAAAAATACGCGGGCATGCTGCCGCCGGAGATGAAGAAGCTGAAGCAGCTCGAGGACGAGAATGCGCGGTTGAAGAAGATCGTCGCGGACCTGACGCTGGACCGTGAGATGTTGCAGGATGTCATTCGGCGAAAGCTCTAAGGCCTGCTCGGAAACGCGAGATGGTGAAAGGCATGTGCCGGGATTGGATGATCTCGATCCGGCGTGCCTGTGGGGCACTGAACTTCGATCGGTCGACCTACCATTACACCTCTCGCCGTGCCGATCAGGCCGGTCTGGAACGTCGTATTCGTGAGATCTGCGAGATACGTGTTCGCTACGGCTATCGTCGCGTGCATGTATTGTTGGAGCGCGAGGGTTGGGGGACCAACATCAAGCGAACCTATCGCATTTACAGAGACTTGGGCCTGCAACTGCGTAACAAGACGCCGAAGCGACGGGTCAAAGCCAAGCTGCGGGAAGATCGGCAAATGGCCGTTGGACCGAACGATGTCTGGGCGATGGACTTCGTTCACGACCAACTCGCGACCGGCAAGAAACTGCGGGTGCTCACGGTGGTCGACACCTTCTCGCGCTATGTGCCGGTGCTTGATCCACGTCACAGCTATCGAGGTGAAGATGTCGTGCAAACCTTGGAACGGGTATGCCGGAAAGTTGGCTACCCGAAGACGATCCGTGTCGATCAGGGGACTGAGTTCGTGTCTCGCGATCTTGACCTTTGGGCCTACGCCAAAGGCGTCACCTTGGACTTCTCACGCCCGGGCAAGCCGACCGACAATGCGTTCATTGAAGCGTTCAATGGCCGCTTCCGCGCCGAATGTCTGAATCAGCACTGGTTCCTGACCCTTGCGGATGCCCGCGAAAAGATGGAGGATTGGCGTATAGACTATAATGAGTTTCGGCCGCATGGTGCGATCGGCAATAAGGTACCGATCTCGCTGATGAAATCAGGAGGCTCAACCAGCCCGCCTCCCTGAATGAAGCCGGAAAACTCTAGCCTCAGATGGTCCAGAAACCTGGGGCGGTTCACCGTCCGCCGGGGCTCTAATCGCCACTGGATGAAAGTTCAGTGGCAGGTCATTCGAGATCTATCGCGCTGTTTCCCAACAGATCCGCGATATCTTTGCCGAATACACGCCGCTGATCAGCCATTGTCACTCGATGAAGCCTATCTCGAAGTAACGGAAAATCTGAAGGACATGCCGATCGCCACCGAGATCACGCTGGAGATCCGTGCGAAAAATCAAGTCAGTCGCTGGTCTCAATGCATCAGCCGGCATTCCGTACAACAAGTTTTTGGCCAAGATGGCGTCGGATCTCAACAAGCCGAACGGCCAGACCGTCATCAGCCCGAAGAACGGCCCAGCTTTCGTCGACGGACTAGCGGTCAAGAAATTTCGCGGTGTGGGCCAACGCCGAGAAGATGCACCGCCTCGGCATCAAAACCGGAGCCAACTTGAAATCAAAATCGCTGCAGTTCCTGACTGAGAACTTCGGTAAATCCGGTCCCTACTTTTACGGTATCGCGCGCGGCATCGATGAGCCCCCTGTTCGGCCCGACCGGGTGACAAAACCAATCGGTGCCGAGGATACGTTAGTCGACGACACCGACGATCTAGCCCTCGCCACCACCGGATGGAACCTTCAGCGGCAAAAGGCTGGTCGCATTGTCAGGCAAAGTCGATCAGCGGCAAGATGGTAACCGTTAAGATCAAATATTCGGACTTCACGCAGGCAACACGAAGCAGAACAGGCACTCTCCCGGCCACGGGCGTTGCCGAGATCACGGAGGCCGCATCTGCCCTGCTTTCCACCGTCTATCCGTTCAAGCGTCCGATCCGTCTGCTGGGCGTCACGCTCTCTTCGCTTACCAACGATCAGTCGGAAGATGACGGGGAACAACCGCAACTCTATCTGGCGTTATGATTGGATAACTAGAGGATAGACGAGGATTTCCGACAATTCTCTCTCTAGAGTTCGCGTCATCGATCTGGAGACCGGCGGCAATGGTCTGAGCGACGTTTGCGAGATCGGCTGGCAGGACGTCACTATGGCTGATGATGACCAGTGGTGAGTGACCGAGGAGCGCGGAGCTCTGTGGTCAATCCCGAGCCGCCGACGACACCGGATTCAATCGCCGTGCATCATATTCTTGACGCCGACGTCGCCGACCCGGCCTTCTGGAAGGAGTTTGCCGCAGACGTGCTCCGGCCGTCTGGTGCCTGGATGCGCTCGCCGCCCAGCGCACTGGTTTCGACAGCGCTAATGCACGCCCAGCTGTACCGGCGGCGCACCATGGGTCTGTTTTTGGAAGTCGGCGCTGGGGGTCTTGGTCGGAGCTTCCCCGCTTCCAACCAGATGCTGCGCTACCAGCGCATGCCGGAAGGGCTCGTTCACGAGATCGGCCTGCCTGCCCACCGTGCCATGCTGGACGCTTATCTCATCGAGCACCACCTCCGCGACAGCGTCATCCTTGGACCAACTTCTGGCCTGGAGCGCAGAACCCGGGCTGCTGCCCCGCGTTCCCGCCGGCCGGGACCGAGGAAAAACCTGGGAGCGGATCTCTAACGCAGCGCTGAAGAACTTCGCGCGGGGTCGGGCTACCGGCGTTCGCTTCAGTGCTCAGGCGGAAATGGCGCGGCGCGGCGGACTGGTTTGCAGGCCATTAGCGCAGATTGGCATTAAAGCCCCAAAGGGTAGAACCGCGGTCCTTCCCGACCATTCCATTCCGGGTTACCGATGTGGTCCCTGAGTCCGTTGATCACCCGAGGGTTTTCGATACGCGACATCCTTCACGGACCTCCCTCACCTTGTGTTGAGCAGGATCTAATGTCCTCTACAAAAGCTATCGCGGTGTTTTTTCTCAGCGCAGAAGAGTCAAGCTTGCTTCGAAAGGCCACTTAATGACGCCAACGCGGCGGGACCCGAATTGCTCATGGATCCACGCATTCTATTAGGCATCACACCGATACAAAGGTTGCTTATCCCGGAAAAAGAATCCGTGAAAGAACAAGCGGACCACCGCGCACTAAGCAGCGTGCACCGCGGCTGCCCACCTCGCCCTTCGAACCGGGCCGCCTCGCGCTGGGCGACCAACGCGAAAGAATATTTGCTCCCAAGCCTGGGGCACAAGGAACTGCGATTTGTTCGCTGCGTTAATCGGCGGGGCGACAGCACATCAACTTTTCGCGACGGCCGGGTACATATGCGTGCTGCAGCTTACGAGTGGATCGAGCGCCCTGACCAGCTCATAGCAGGAGGAATGAATGAGCATCTTCGACCGCATCAAGGACGCAATTTTTGGCGAAGCAAATGCCGCGCCCGCCCCGCAAGCGTCAAGCACGGCCTCTTTGGCACCGTCATCTTCAGCCGCGCCTACCACTCAACCACCCGCACTGTCAGAGACTGCGGCCAACCCGGCTATAAGCCAGCCCGCCCCGCCCGCAGCACAGACTGCGAACCCTGCGCCGCAATTAGACGGAGGCGTTTCTTCCGGCTCAAATTCTCGGGCTCCAATCGACGTCGAATCCATACTCAACGAAGCGGCGAAGAAGTCTGGCCAAAAGCTCGACTGGCGGCGCTCAATTGTTGACCTGATGAAGGCTCTCGGCATGGACGCCAGCCTTGAGGAGCGCAAGGAGTTGGCGCAGGAACTAGGCTACACCGGCGACGCCGATGGCAGCGCGAAAATGAACACGTTTCTTCACAAGGCTCTCATGAAGAAGCTGTCGGAAAACGGAGGAAAAGTCCCCGCCGACCTGCTTGACTGAACCAAACTCTTAGACCTGATCTTGAACCACAAGGGAGAATTGAAATGGCAGCCACCAAGACACTCGACGACTTGTTCCTCGACACTCTCAAAGACATCTACTTCGCAGAGAAAAAGATCCTGAAGGCCCTTCCGAAGATGGCCCGCGCCGCCAATTCGGAAGAAGGGAAGGCAAGCTTCCTGCAGCACCGCGAGGAGACCCAGGGCCAGATCGAACGCTTGGAAGAGGTCTTCGAACTGCTCGGAAAGGCGGCGCGCGGCAAGACCTGCGAAGCCATACAGGGCATTATTGCCGAAGGCGAAGAGATCATCGAAGAGTTCAAGGAGTCTCCGGCTCTGGATGCAGGGCTCATCTCATCCGCCCAGGCAGTCGAGCACTACGAGATCGCCCGTTACGGCACGTTGATCGAGTGGGCCAAACAGCTTGGTCTGAAGGACGCCGTACCCCTGCTGGAGGCGAACCTCGCCGAGGAGAAAGCGACAGACGAGAAGCTCACGCAGCTCACAAAGGCCTCTGCGAACGCCAAGGGCAAAAGCAAGGCTTCCTGAGGTCCCAGTGCATTATTCAAGGCCGTCCCACAGGGGCGGCCTTTTTGTATCCAGCCATCACCAAAGGGGATAACCATGGCAAAGCGTACAAAACGGGCGACCCGCTCGACCTCTTCCACGGACACTGTCACCATCCATGATCAGCAGCTTCACCGAGGCGCGGGCGGCGAACTCCACCAGATCGCTGAGGACGGTGCCGACGTGTTGACCACGTCGCAAGGCGGACCAATCGCCGACGACCAGAACTCTCTTCGGATCGGCGCCCGCGGTCCGCTGCTGATGGACGACTTCCATTTCCGCGAGAAAATCTTCCACTTCGACCACGAGCGAATTCCGGAACGCGTGGTTCACGCACGTGGCTATGGCGCCCACGGCTTCTTCGAAACCTATGAATCCTTGTCCGACGTCACCCGCGCCGACATCTTTCAGCGCGCAGGCGAGAAAACGCCTGTCTTTGTCCGCTTTTCTACTGTCGCCGGCAACAAAGGTTCTGCCGACCTCGCCCGCGATGTCCGCGGTTTCGCCGTGAAGTTCTATACGCAGGAAGGCAACTGGGATCTCGTCGGCAACAACATCCCTGTCTTCTTCATTCAGGACGCAATCAAGTTTCCGGACTTAGTACATGCCGCAAAGCAGGAGCCGGACCGGGCCTTCCCCCAGGCGCAGACCGCCCACGACAACTTCTGGGATTTCATCAGCCTTACGCCGGAAAGCATGCACATGGTCATGTGGATCATGTCGGACCGCACCATCCCACGATCCTTCCGTTTCATGGAGGGGTTCGGTGTACACACCTTCCGTTTCGTCAATGACAAAGACGAGTCCACGTTCGTCAAGTTCCACTGGAAGCCAAAGCTCGGCCTCCAGTCGGTTGCGTGGAACGAGGCAGTCAAGATCAACGGCGCCGACCCCGACTTCCATCGTCGCGATCTCTGGCAGGCGATCCAATCCGGCAACTTTCCGGAATGGGAACTCTCTGTGCAGCTCTTTGATCAAGAGTTTGCCGACAACTGGGACTTCGACGTCCTCGATCCGACGAAGATTATTCCGGAAGAGTTGTTGCCGGTAAAACCAATCGGCCGTCTCGTGCTCGACCGCATGCCGGACAACTTCTTCGCGGAGACCGAGCAGGTCGCGTTCATGACGCACAACGTTCCGCCGGGGATCGACTTCAGCAACGACCCTCTTCTTCAGGGCAGAAACTTTTCCTACCTCGACACGCAGCTCAAGCGGCTTGGCGGACCGAATTTCACGCACCTTCCCATCAACGCACCAAAGTGTCCCTTCCACAACTTCCAGCAGGACGGGCACATGGCGATGCGCAACCCGGTCGGCAGGGTAAACTACCAGCCGAACTCGTTCGGGGAAGGTCCCCGGCAGGCCCCGTCCCGAGGATACCGCCACTTTCTGGCCGAGGAGAACGGCCAGAAAGTGCGGCTGCGTCCGGAAAGCTTCGGCGACCACTATAGCCAGGCCCGCCAGTTTTTCCTCAGTCAGACGCCGCCCGAGCAGCGGCACATCGCGATGGCACTCACGTTCGAGCTAAGCAAGGTCGAGACCGTCGCTATCCGCGAACGGATGATCTCGCACCTGCTGAACATCGACGAGACGCTCGCCACCACCGTTGCCCAGAAGCTCGGAATCCAGACAATGCCTAAGCCCGCCGACGCTGCCATGCCCACACGTCAGGATCTGGAGCCGTCTCCCGCGCTTAGCATCGTGCAAGGCGGACCGAAGCGGTTTGAGGGCCGCAAACTCGGCGTGCTTGTAACGGATGGCGTCGATGCAAAGCTCCTCAAGAAGCTGATGATGGTGATCGAGAAGGAGAAGGCTTTGGTTGAGCTGATTGCGCCGAAGATCGGAGGCGTGACCGCGTCCGATGGGACCTGGATAGAGGCGCAGCACATGATCGACGGTGGCCCCTCGGTGCTGTTCGACGCCGTCGCCGTCCTCGCGGCTCCGGGCGCAGTTGAGGATTTGGTGAAGGAGGCGACAGCACGGGACTTCGTGGCGGACGCATTCCAGCACTGCAAGTTCATCGGCTACGACGAGAGCGCTTTCCCGCTTCTCGTCAAGGCTGGAATCACCGACGATCTCGACGAAGGCACGATCGCACTTCCCGGTGAAGGGGGGGTTGCCGCTTTTGTATCCGAACTTGGGAAGTTGCGGGTGTGGGGCCGGGAACCTGCTCTTAAGCTCGGCAAAGCCTCGCCTCCGGTCGAGTGAAGTTCAGGCGCGGACCTCGTGTCCGCGCCGTTCTCTCTAAACGGTGAGGGACGAGATAGTTGTTTCCAATGTTGGCGTTCCATGGAACGACAAACACGCATGAACTAACGCACCCGGAGCCCATAAATGAGGAGTCAGTCTATAAAGTCTCTGCTGGCCGCGCTCGTTGAGCCGAATAACATCGAGACCGGCGGATGGGGACCCGTGCAAATTGGGGTTGGCGCCGTACGGGCGGGCTGGGACATTTATTCGGGCCACTACAGGCTTCAATTCCAAGCCACGGTCTCGGCGGCCGGCTAAATGGCTTTTAGCGCATGGATTGCGACAAGGCTGCCAAGGGGGCGCAGCCGGGCTGATCCTTTAAATCGATGAAGAACAGCTGTTTGAGGAGCTCAACTAGAACGTGATTGACGAGCCTTTGAGATTTGCGGCCTTTGGCCTGCTGCCGGTTTTTCGGACACCGAGTTAAGCTAATCCCACCTTGGTTTCAAAGTCATTGGGGCTGAGATAGCCCAGTGTCGAGTGGCGACGCTTCGGATTGTAGAAGCGCTCTATGTAATCGAACACATCCGCTCTGGCGTCATTCCTCGTGCGATAAACCCTGCGTGCTGTTCTCTCCGTTTTCAGTGATGAGAAGAAGCTTTCCATTGCAGCGTTGTCCCAGACATTTCCAGAGCGGCTCATGGAGCAGGTGATGCCGTGGTCGCTCATGAGGCGCTGGAACTGCTCGCGCGTATATTGGCTTCCCTGATCAGAATGATGCAGTAGCGCGTCTGGTTTTCCTCGACGCCAGATCGCCATGATCAGCGCATCTGTGACAAGCTGGGCCGTCATGTTGGCATTCATCGACCAGCCGACGACACGGCGTGAGAACAGGTCAATGACGGCCGCGACATACAGCCAGCCTTCTGCTGTCCAGATATAGGTGAAGTCGGCCACCCATTTCTGGTTCGGCCGCTCTGCCATGAACTGACGGTCCAGCACGTTCGGCATGATGACGGCACGGTCACCGGCATCTTTCGGCAAGCCACGCCGTCTCGGCCTCGCCCTGAGCGCATTCAAGCGCATCAGCCGCTCGATACGATGGAGACCACAGGATAATCCTTCTTCCAGCACGTCATGCCATACACGGCGAGCACCATAAGTGCGGTCGCTGGCTTTGAAGCTCTGCCTGATCTTGTCCAGCAGAACCTCATCATAGCGAGCGCGTTCACTCGCAGAACGATTGAACCAGGCATGGAAACCTGAACGAGAAACCCCTAGCGCTTCGCAGAGCCATGCCACCGGCCAGATCGAACGGTGCTTTGCAATGAACGCGAACCTCATATCGCGTCCCTGGCAAAGTAGGCTGCGGCCTTCCTAAGAAACACCCGTCTCGGCGATCATGGGTTCCAACTGGAAGCCTAGAGACCGGGCGCGGCTTTGCAGGTTTGCCAAAACCCTACCGCGATGCCGTTCGTCATAGGCGGCGGCACCTGGATCGCGATAGACCATTCCAAATCGCAGCGCATTGTAGAAAAGGACAGCAATCTTACGTGCCGTCGCCGTTACGGCTTTCTGTTTCCCGATACGCCCTGCCAGCCGCCGGTAGAATGCGCCAAGGGCAGTGTCGCTTCGCCCGAGCGTGGTTGCGGCTAATCGCAGTAATGCGGCCGCCCTGCTGGATGATCGGCGGGTTCGCGAAGAAAGCACTTTTCCGCCTGAGATTTTATTACCGGGGGTAAGGCAGAGCCATGATGTGAAGTGCTTGGCCGTAGGCCAGGCACGTAGGTCCGTGCCGCACTCGCCGATGAGCTTGAGGGCGAGCGACGAGCCCAGACCGTGAATCTGCGTCAGGTCTGTCCCCGTCAGGCCGTGTAGAGCCGCCCGGACATCAAAGGATGGCGCATTCGTCTGCTTGGTCTTCGTCCGGATTTTTGGCAACGGCTCGCGCGGCCCTTCGACTTCAGCAGTCATCATGGCAATCGCTGCTTCCAGCTTGCGGTCGCATTCGAGCATCTTCAGTTGGTAGAAGTCGTAAAGCTCCAGTGATTGGGAAAGAGCAAACACATGCTCATCACGATCGTTGCCGATCAGCGATGCTCGGATTGTTTCGACAGAAGAGTGGCAGCGAACGTCACGCAAAGAGGCCAGAACGTCGGGATCGCGCTCGCCGGAAACAATCTCCCGGATGATCTTCATACCCGTTACGCCGGTGATGTCGGAGACGACATGGTGGAGCTGCAGGTTCATCTCCATCAGAGCCTTCTGCATGTGCTGGATATGGGCGGCCGCATACTCGACCAGCCGTTCTCGCTGGCGCAGATAAGCACGCAGTGTCGCGACCTGTGAGTTCGGCCGAAAGCTTCCGCGCAACAGACCATAGGAATGCAACTGGCGAAGCCATGCCGCATCGTTGACGTCAGTCTTCCGGCCGGGGACGTTCTTCGCATAACGCGCATTAACGAGGATCACCTCAAATCCGTGCTGCTCTAAAATCTCGAATGCCGGTATCCAGTAGACGCCGGTCGACTCCATAGCCACGCTCGTGACACCGCAGGATTGGAACCAGGCAGCAAGATCATGCAGATCATGGGTGAAGGTGCCGAAAGCGCGGATTGGCATGTCGTCGCTGTCCGGATTGACCGCCGCCATATGCATAGTGGACCCGATGTCGATCGCGGCTGCGCTCGGGTTCATGCGGGTGAGGTTCTGTGGGACAGATGATCTCGGCTTGGGCATGGCTTCTCCTCCTTTGGTTGGGGAGGGGCTGGGCCGCGCAAGTTCGTCATTTTCCTAACCGGGATCGCCGCCAAGCAGCGTCACCACTCTCAAGTTCGCAACAGCCCATGTGCCACGTTTTTTAACGGGGTCGAACGCCTCCAATAAGCAGTCGGCAACTCCCCTCCGGCAGCGATCGTAGCATGACCTGTTTCTACCGCGCACAGGCGGACCAAAGCCCGTGATCGTTTTTTAGGATGTCGCGCTCCGCCTTCAACTTGGCGACTTCACGACGGAGCCGATCAATCTCAAGCTGCTCTGGCTTCATCTGGCCTTTTCCAGGAAAGGACTGGCTGGGATCGTCGCCGTATTCGCGAACCCATTTGCGCAACACATTCTCGTGGACATCAAGGTCACGGGCCGCCTGGGCAACAGAGACCCCACGCTCCTTGACCAACTTCACCGCCTCAAGCTTGTACTCGCGGCTGAACTTCCTTCGTTGCATTCATGCTCTCCGGTTTCAGGAGGAACACCTTAACTCGGTGTCCATGAAACCGGCAGCAGGCCAGATCTCACATCACGTTCACACGATCCCCCTTTTCTCGAAGGCTAGTTCGCGCGGGCGCATGAGGGCGGGAACAATTTCAAGGGTGGAACATTCCCTGACAGCCGTGCGAGATTGTTCGCCGGACATAGGATATGTCCATGCTTCCACGAATTGCGATCATCGGCACGGGTCCAACCGGCCTCTACACGTTCAAACAACTGATCGGCTCGACCGTTCCCCTGTCGATCACCCTTTATGAAGCAGAGGGAGAGCCGGGCAAGGGTACGCCCTATCACCCCGATATGAATGACCCGGCGATGCTCTCCAACATTCCGAGCATCGAGCTTCCGGCTTTCACCGAGACCCTGGTCGAATGGCTGCGGCGGCAGGATGAGGACACGCTGATGCGCCACGGCATCCGCCGCGAGGCGATTGATGAGCGGGAATTCTATCCCCGCCTCGTGCTCGGCGACTACATGCAGGCGCAGTTTGCCCGGATGCAAAATCTGGCCGGCGAACGCGGCCACGAAATCCACGTGCTGGCCCGCCATAAGGTCACCGATATCGAGATACAGGCGGCCGCAGTGCGGCTGAGGGTATCCCGTCCCGACGCAGAGGAGGACGCAGTCTTCGACCACGTCGTGATGGCGACCGGCCACAATTGGCCCGACAGCACCGAAATACGACCCGGCTACTTCGTTTCGCCCTGGCCGGCCACTGTTTTGAAGTCGATCCGCAATGAACCCGTCGGCATTCTCGGCACCTCGCTGAGCGGGATCGACGCCCTGATGACCGTGGCGACGGCCCACGGCATGTTCTACAGCGATGCGGCGGGGGATCTGCAATATCAGCCGGCTGCCGGG
>NZ_QLNF01000043.1:12237-28327 GCF_003261015.1 Agrobacterium sp. MS2
GCCGGCTGCCGGGACTGAGGATTTTCGCGCGACGCTGATGTCCCGCAAGGGCATCCTGCCGGAGGCCGACTTCTACTGCCCGCTGCCCTATGTGACGCCGCTCGTCTGCACGGAAGAGGCCATAGACGCGCTGATCGCGACAGGTCGTCACGACCTGCTCGATGAGGTCTTCGAGCTGTTCCGCGGAGAAATCGTCGCCCGCGACCCGGATTATGCCACCCGCATCGGCCTTTCGCAGCTGACCGTCGAGACCTTCGCAGCCGCCTACTATGCCGACCGAGCCGAAAGCGATCCGTTCGTCTGGGCCGCGAAGAACCTGGCCGAGGCCGAGGACAATAGGGTGAAGCGCTATACCGTGCCGTGGCGCTATGCGATCCTGATCACCCACGAGATTGTCGCGCGCGTCATTCCGCATCTGGACGAGAAAGACCTCAAGCGCTTCCACCGCCACTTCAAGGGCATCTTCATCGACGACTATGCAACCGTGCCGCTGATGTCGATCCGCCGTCTGCTCGCGCTGTCGCGTGTCGGCAAACTGTCCATCCTGCGGCTCGGCGAAGACTATACGATCCGCACGGCCGAGGTCGGTCTGGAGCGGGGCGCAGAGGTCGAGGTGTCAGGCACGGTGCATCGCTTCGGCGCCTTCATCGATGCGACCGGTCAGGAAACCCTCTCGGCGACGGATCTCCCCTTTCCGACGCTTGTCGATCAGGGAGGCGTGCGCGAAGCCGCGACGCCCAAGGTCGAGGCGATCATGTCGCTCGATCGCGATCCCGATATGGTGCGCACCGGCGGCATCGATGTCGATGAATTCTATCGCCCGCGTCTCGGCCTGATGTCGGAAGGCCGGCTCTATTGCGCGGCAATCGCCTTCCTCCTGCACAAGGAGCCCTTCGTTCAGGGCATCACCAGTGCCCGGGATATCGGCGAGACTGTCGGCCGGGCAATCCTCAAGGATATCTCGCAGGCGGAAACGCCGCTCTTTCAGATCTCGGCATAGACGGCATCGCCGACACTGATGGTCACGCCCTCGGTGGGCGTGGCATAGACGCCGAGATTGCGCTTGTTGTGGCGCATGATCCCGCGCAGCACATCGGGCTCTTCCGCCATGCCGGGCTGTGCGACAAGCGTCATGCCACAGCGGCGCGACGCCTCGGTGACGCGGATATCCGTGTCTCCGATGCGTAACGTATGGTCAACCCACTCGTTTTCGATGAAACCTTCGCCTTCTTCCGTTTCGATCAGCACGGAGGGGCGGAACCGTCTTGCGTCGAGTGGCGGAAGGCCTGTTACCGCGGCAAGCGCCTCCGTCGAAGCGGTCGTCACAAGGTGAAGCGGCGCTGGCTTGTAACGATTGGAGACGACGGGGAAGCGGTAATCGCCAGACCCGACGAGCCCGACCGCGACCGGGAAGCCGAAATGCTCTGCCAGGCGGTCCGGCAATGCACCGTCGTCGAGCGCATGTTCGGCGCCGTCGGCAAAGCGCAGCACCGGCAGTCCGGAGGCCGGTTGCCAGGCGGTGATGAAGAGGGCAGGACGCCAGCGCGTTTCCTTCTCGGGGGCGGCGGCGAGGCCGGTTTCCGGATCGAACAGCGCGAACCGTCGGTCGCCTGCGATGCCCTCGGGCGACACGGTGATCGAGGCGAGCGTCTCCCCGCCAAGAGAACTCACCGGATAGCGCCAGACTTCCCGCACTCGACCGATTTTTCGCATAGTTGTTCCTTCATTCACCAATATTCAATATCCACCGAACACGGCTTGATGTTCCAGAAAACTGGGACCCGGGACTAGTTTGCAATCTTTTTGCGAAGATTGATGCAGCAACCTAACGCCTTTCTACAGATCTTGATTCGGACTGCCCAAACGGGGATTTTTGAAGGTTGGCTGACGCCAACTTGTTTGCCAGCGTTCCAAGCCGGTCCACGCGGTTTGGTAGGGCCGATTGTGAGATACCCATTTCAATTCTCGTCTAGCCACGATTGGCCAGAGAGAGTTCGCAGAGTTCCTAGCTGCGAAGCAGGCGCAGGCGCAGGCAGACAGTCTGCTCTTATTGGGCGAACTATTGAAGCGCGCGAAGCCTTCAGTGAGGACCTACATCCGGTCCCTGAACTCTTTCACACTCATTCCAACCCATGATTTGAAAGTCCTTTTGAAATACGCGCTATCCTGAAAGCCCAGCCTGCTGGCGATTTCGTCGATGGGCATTTCTCCTGCGGCCAAGAGCAATCGTGCCCTTTCCATTCGACGTCGGAGCACGTGCTGGTATGGGGTCTCTCCGGTGGACGCCTTGAAGGCCCTGCTGAAATGGAACCGACTTAGGCCCGCGAGTGCAGCAAGGCTCGATAGGCTGAGATCTGAGCCAAGGTTCTCCTCGATAAACTCGTCGATCAGAGCCAGAGGCGCTCTGCCAAGGGGCGGCGGCTGTCTCAATGCCGGCATTGTTGCTTTGTGGATCGCCAAGATCGTGATCAGGCCCAATGCTTCTTCGTATAGAGCATCAGAATGATCTCGCTTTAGCAGGCCGGCCCATTGGCGCAGGTATCCCGCGACTTCGTCGCTTCGGTAATAAACCTTTTCATCGACATGTTCGGCGAAGCGAGTGTCCAGCTCCTGCCGGATAGCTGCCGGATCTAAATAGATAGCTGCGAACGAGTTGTTCCGCCTTTGGAGTTCGGACCAGCCAGTGACGCGTGCACCCCGCGGGACATAAGTCAGCGTGTGGCGGAGGTCACGGCGGTTGTCCTCCAATCCATCCCCTGCACGTATGCCCCCATCTTCCAGGACAATGTCATGGTAATGGAGGTCGCTCGTCCAGTCGTAACTGAAAGCAGCACCCAACTCTGGTTGAAGGTACTCCACCGTGAAGCCGCTGAGCTTCCTTGCGTGACGTTGCGGCGAATGGGCCAACCCCTGAAGGGCAAGCAACTCATTTCGTTCCATTTTTAGCGTAATCTTGCTTTGCTCATAAAATTATTGCTACCTAGGACTCTATTCAAGTTGACGTGATCGGCGGGAGTGGATGGGACACAGCAACCACACGCTTTGCGACCCCGCTAGCCATTTCCCGTATCCGATGCCGTCACTCTTACGTGATAATATCATCTGACCGAGTTTTTAGAGACCTTCTGATGCACAGAAAAACATCCGCACTGACAGGCAACAGAATGCTCGGTCTGGAGCGAAATGCCCTCATCGGCGCAGCGACCGCGATCTTCTTTTTCGTCATCAGCACCGCGCTAACCGTTTACACAGTCCAGAACGTCAGAGACAGCAATGCGAGAGTGACGCAAACGCATGGTCTTGTGGTGGCGCTCGACCTGCTTTTGATCGACATACAAGATGCAGAAACGGGATTACGTGGCTTTCTCCTGACCTCTGAGGAGGCCTATCTTGCGCCATATCACCGTGCCCTCCCACAGGTTCAGAGCCGAATGGACACAATCAGCTCGGCTGCCACAGCCGAGATGCGCGAACGTGGGAGTGTCGAGGAACTCCGAGCGTTTGTCTCGTCCAAACTTGAAGTGATGGCGCTAACACTGGAGGTCTTCCAGACACGAGGGTCCGTCGAAGCGTTGACCCTTGTAAAATCAGACCGCGGCCGCAGCGACATGGACGGCATCCGCAACGTCATCTCCCAACTGCGTAACGAGGCTGGTGAAGAGCGGAGCCAGCGCCTTGAGGAGATGAATGCGTCATACATTATTGCCTGGGCGAGCGCGCTAGCTTCGGGGCTGCTTGGCATCGTCCTGACCCTCGCGATCTCCGCACTGGTGAGAAAATCCACTCTGGCGCAGAAGCGCGAACAGTGGTTGCGGGATGCACAATTGGGCTTGGCTGCATCCGTCAGCGGTGAGCAGCAAATCGCGAAACTTGGCGAAAACATCCTGGGCTTCCTCACCAACTATCTCGGTGCCGTTGCAGGTGCCATTTATGTCGAAAATGCCGGCCGCTTTCATCGCATGGCCGTCCACGGCGTACCTGCAGACGTGATCCTGCCTACGAGCTTTGGCCAAAACGACAGCTTGTTCGGCCATGTGTTGCGGGATCACCGTCCGATCGCGGTTGGCGAGGTTCCGGATGGCTATATCAACTTCGGCTCGGCTCTTGGACAGCAGAAGCCACGTTATCTCGCCTTGGCGCCTGCGATCGTTGAAGGGGACATAAGAGGCGTTTTCGAACTCGGCTTCCTGTCTCCCATCAGCGATCAGACGTTAGTGCTTCTTGAACAGGTCTCAGAGCTGATTGCTGTCGCCATCCGATCAGCGGAATTCAGAACCCGCCTCCAGGCTCTTTTGGAAGAGACCCAGCGGCAATCGGAAGAGCTGCAGGTGCAGGGCGAGGAGCTGCGCGTTTCCAACGAAGAGCTCGAAGAACAGGGGCGCGCGCTTCGCGAACAGCAAACCCGCCTGGAACAGCAGCAGGCGGAACTCGAACAGACCAACTCCCAGCTTGAAGAACAGGCGGAGGAACTGGAACGGCAGCGCGACAATCTGGAACGGTCAAAGGACGCAATCGAAGCCAAGGCAAAGGAAGTGGAACTTGCCAGCCGCTACAAATCGGACTTCCTGGCGAACATGTCGCATGAGCTGCGCACACCACTCAACTCTTCGCTCATCCTTGCCAAACTTCTGGCCGACAATTCCGAAGGCAATCTAACGGCACAGCAGATCCAGTTCGCCCAGACGATCCAGTCTTCGGGCAATGACCTCCTGAATCTGATCAATGACATTCTCGACCTCTCCAAGATCGAGGCGGGCCATGTCGAGATAAATCCGGAAGCGGTGTCCATCGAACGGACCGTCAACGGACTGCGCCACATGTTCGAACCGCTCGCAACCAACAAGGGCCTCCAGCTCAACGTCTCCGTGGAGGCCGGCGTGCCGGCCGTCATCCAGACCGATCCGCAGCGCCTGGAGCAGGTGTTGAAGAACCTTTTGGCGAATGCCCTGAAGTTTACGGAGAAGGGCAGTGTGTCGCTCGCGGTCAGCCGTCACGGCGACAATCAACTGGCCTTTGCGATCAAGGACAGCGGCATCGGGATTGCCGAAGAACAGCAGAAGCGGATCTTCGAGGCCTTCCATCAGGCAGACAGCACCATCAGCCGCAAGTTCGGTGGCACCGGGCTCGGGCTTTCGATCTCCCGCGAACTAGTGCGCCTGCTCGGCGGCCGCTTCCGGCTGGAGAGCAAGCTCGGCCAAGGCAGCACGTTTACCATCGTCATTCCGGCCGAGTTCGACAGTGCGCTGGTCCAGGCTCCGAAACAGGATTTTGCCCCGCCCGTCGCGTCCGCTGCAGAACCCGTCTTGCGCGCTGAAGCAGAGACCATTGCACAAAAGCCGAAGGCAGTCGCAATCGTCGATGACGACCGTGCAGCATCCGAGCCGACGGCCCGCAAGCTGCTGATTGTCGAGGACGATCAATCCTTTGCACTCATCCTGCGCGATCTCGCCCGTGAGCTGAAGTTCCAGGCGCTCGTAGCCGGAACCGCTCAAGAAGCCCTGGAACTCGCCCATCAGTATCTGCCGAACGCCATCCTGCTCGATGTCGGTCTTCCGGATCAATCCGGCCTCTCGGTGCTTGACCGCCTGAAGCGTGACGTGCGGACGCGCCATATTCCGATCCACATCCTCTCCGCCGAAGATTATTCCGACCGGGCTCTCTCATTGGGCGCCGTCGGCTACGCGCTGAAGCCCGTACAACGCGATCACCTGGTGTCGATGATCGAGTCCCTAGGCGCGAAAGCCGAACAAACGCTGCGGCGCGTGTTGATCGTTGAAGATAACGCCGTTCAACGGGACGCTCTGTCGAAACTCCTGTCGTCGCATGACGTCGAAACGGTGGGGGCCGGGACTGCGGCAGAGTGCATCTCGTTGCTGGCTGAACAGACCTTCGACTGCATGGTGCTGGATCTGTCGTTACCAGATACATCCGGCTTTGCGCTTCTGGAAACGTTGAGCGAAGCGGGCATGCATTCCTTCCCGCCTGTCATCGTCTACACCGGACGCGTTCTCTCGTCCGAAGAAGAACAGAGACTTCGCCGTTACTCGAAATCTATCATCATCAAGGGTGCAAAATCGCCGGAGCGTCTTCTCGACGAAGTTACCCTCTTCCTGCACCAGGTGGTCTCCGAGCTGCCGGACGAGCAGCAGCAAATGATCCGCAAAGCGCGCAATCGCGATGAACTGCTGGAAGGGCGCCGCATTCTGATCGTCGAGGACGACGTGCGCAACGTCTACGCCCTGACCAACATCCTCGAACCACGCGGGGTGATCGTCGATATCGCCAGAAACGGCGAGGAGGCGCTGGAAAAACTGGAGCAATCGATAACAAACCCAGACGGGCGGATCGATCTGGTTTTGATGGATGTAATGATGCCGGTCATGGATGGCCTCACCGCTACCCGCCACATCCGCAAGAACTCAGCATGGCAGAAGTTGCCGATCATCACCTTGACGGCAAAGGCCATGCCGGACGACCAGAAGCGCTGCATCGAAGCCGGCGCCAATGACTACATGGCAAAGCCGCTTGACGTCGAAAAGCTTCTGTCTCTCGTGCGCGTCTGGATGCCGCAATGACGGAGACGTTCGAAAAGGTGGAGGATATAGAGATCCGGCTGCTGCTGGAGGCGCTTTATCATCGCTACCACTATGACTTTCGCAGCTACGCCATGTCGTCGATCCGGCGGCGGTTGCGCCAGGCACGCGAACAGTTGGGCTTTGCGACCATCTCAGCCATGCAGGAGCGCGTCCTTCATCATCCCGAGATGCTTGACGACATGCTCCGCTTCCTTACGGTCCAGGTCAGCGAGATGTTTCGCGACCCGTCCTACTTCGCGGCGATCCGGGAGAAGGTCGTTCCGCATCTTCGCACTTACCCCTCCTTGAAGATCTGGATTGCCGGATGCAGTTCGGGCGAAGAGCTCTATTCCTTTGTCATCCTTTTTCGCGAGGAAGGGCTTGAGGAGCGAACCCTCTTTTATGCGACGGATATCAATCCAGAGGCCCTCGCCCAGGCGGAAGCCGGAATTTATGACATCGAACGGGTCAGATTGTTCACCGAGAACCATCGTGACTCCGGCGGCAAGGGATCTTTGTCTGACTATTACACGACGGGCTACAACCGGTGCATCCTGGACAAAAGCCTGCGGCGCAATGTCGTGTTCTCAGATCATACTCTTGTGACGGACCAGGTCTTTGGTGAGATGCATCTGGTCTCCTGCCGGAACGTCATGATCTATTTCGACCGGGATCTCCAGGACAGGGCTGTCGGTCTTTTCCGGGATGCGCTGCCACGCAACGGCTTTCTCGGGCTGGGCTCGAAGGAAACACTGCGGTTTTCGGCACACGCCGATGGCTTCCGGGAGTTCGTCCGAGATGAGAAGATCTATCAGAGGATCGGCTCGTGAAGGACAATCCGAACGGTGCGATCATCATCGGCGCCTCCGCTGGGGCGCTGGAAGCGCTGTCCATGATATTGCCGCCACTGCCTGCGACTTATCCGTATCCTATCTTCGTCGTGGTGCACTTACCGCCAAACAAACGCAGTGTGCTGGCCGCGATTTTTGACCTCAAATGTCAGCTTCGCGCGATCGAGGCGGAAGACAAGGAGCCCGTGGAAGCCGGGTTCATCTACTTCGCGCCCCCTAATTATCATTTGTCGCTCGAGGGGCGAACGCATGTCGCTTTATCCAGCGAGGAAGAGGTTCTCTTCTCGCGGCCATCGATCGACGTGGCATTCGAGAGCGCGGCAGACGCCTGGGGCAGCCAACTGACAGCTATTGTCCTGACGGGCGCCAATCATGACGGTTCCCAAGGCCTTTCGGCCGTCGTTCGTTCTGGCGGAACGGCAATCGTTCAGGATCCGTCCGAGGCTTTCGCTCGGGCCATGCCCGAAGCTGCCATCCGCGCATGCCCAAGCGCTCAAGTTTTGACCTTGTCGAAGATTTCAACCTATTTGCAGAACATCGAAAATGAACACTGACGTCAAATTCCTCTTGGTTGACGACCTTCCAGAGAACCTGCTTTCTCTGGAAGCTCTGCTACAACGCGACGAGCTGATGCTATTGAAGGCGCGGTCCGGCGATGAGGCTCTCGAGCTTCTGCTCCAACATGATGTGGCACTGGCGCTGATTGACGTTCAGATGCCAGGACTGAACGGCTTCGAACTTGCCGAACTTATGCGAGGCAATGAGCGGACACGGCGGGTTCCGATCATTTTCGTGACTGCCGGTACCCATACAGCCGAGCGGCGGTTCCAGGGATATGAAGCGGGCGCCGTCGACTTTATTCAAAAACCGATCGAGCCGGATATTCTGCGCAGCAAGGCAGAGATTTTTGCAGAGCTCTATCGTCAGCGTAAAATGATTTCCGAACAGCGCGACCTTCTCGAGGCACAGACTCGCGCGCTTCAGCTCGCCGACAAGCGTAAGAACGAGTTCATCGGCGTTCTCGTCCATGAACTGCGCAACCCACTTGCCGCTCTCAATGGCGGGCTGAAGCTTCTTTCGAGAAAGCCGGATGCTGGCAAGGTGGAGCAGATCCATGGCCTCATGCACCAACAGATGGACCACATCATCAGGCTCGTTGACGACCTGCTCGATGTGTCACGGATAACGCAGGGCAAAATCAATCTCGTAAAGTCTGACTTTGACTTGAGAGATGCCATTCACTCCGCGCTGGATATGACAAAAGAGGCAATCGAGGAGCGAAACCATGCTTTGTCCATCAACGTTCCGGATCAGCCGTGCATGATGTTCGCTGACAAGGTTCGGCTGACGCAGTGCGTTTCAAACCTCGTGAACAATGCCGCAAAATACACGCCGATGGGCGGTCAGATTGAGGTAGCGCTGGAATTACTTCCGCGCACCTATCGCATCAGCGTCACTGACAATGGTCTCGGCCTCAGTGCCGAGGCCGCTGGCGCAATTTTCAGGATGTTCGAGCAAGTCGAAGAGCATCGGAATCATGCTCATGGGGGACTTGGGATCGGCCTCGCCCTCGTCAAACAACTCATGGAGTTACACGGCGGCGATGTTTCGGTATGGAGTGATGGTCCGGGGTTGGGCAGCGTTTTCACGCTTGAGCTACCGATACAGGCAGCGATAGCTCCATAGTGGAGAATGACTGCTTCCAGGATGTGTTCTGGCGCCCTCGAATGACGGAAATGACGGCGCGTAGCCGCCTGGCAGCTATCTGTGCCGGAATATATCCTTCGGGCCGGAAGGCGAATTTATTCAGCGCACTGAGAGGGGAGAAAGGCGCTCTGCCCTCTCTCCCCCACAAGCACTAAACCCGTCTCCCCATGCTTCGGCCTGCGGCCTGCAGCACCGGCCGCATTTCCATGAAATACGTCTCGGCCCTCCGGGTGGGTGATCCCCCTCCGGTTTAGCGCTTGTCCGGCATCACCGGAATACGCAGTCAGGGTACCGGGCTCAGCTTGAACGAGCGCTAACGCCGAGGTCAGGAAATCGGCGACATCGCTCTCCTTTCCGGGCCTGGCCTTCAATGGCACGTACAGCGCAAGTTTGGGCATGATCAACTCCTCAATGTAAACCAACAGATCCAGTCCTGCGTTTCGGCGAAGGCATATGCCGCAGAGCCAGCCTGTACCGGGATCGACAGCAATCCGGTTCCAACGATGCCGAGGCTGAACAGGACAAAGGCAAAATTGCCGGCGATCGGCTTCAGCGCTTCGGCGACATCAGCCGCCGACTTGATATCCGTCTTGCCATTAGCGTGCAGTGTCGCAGCCGCACACATCATGATCGCGACAGCGACGATGGTGGAAACGGCCATACCCGCGAGGGTATCAAGCTCGATCCGGTTGAGCTCTTTGGGAGCTTGACGCGGCGCCTCCTCAAGCGGCTTGGCTTCGTCCTGCGAACGATCTCTTCCACCTCCTGGCTCGACTGCCAGAAGAACAAGTACGGACTGATTGTCGTGCCGAGGATCGCAACGACCACGGTGAAACTGTCGGTGTTCAAGGGAAAGGTTGGCCAGACAAATCCTTTCAACGTCGCCATCCAGTCGATCTTTACCACAAACAGGACGGCGATGTAGGCGAACAGGACCAGCGTCAGCCACTTCAGGATGTTGGCATATCGCTCATAGGGAATGAACATCTGCAGCCCTAGTGACAAGAGGGCGAAGAAGATGGTGATCGGCAGGCTCGGCATTCCCGTCGCGAGCTCGACCGACGCACCCATCGCCGCGAGGTTCGCGCCAATATTGATGCAGTTGGCAACGAATAGCAGACAGACCAACCCGGTGACGAGCCATTTCGGCCAGATGGCACCCATGTTGACCGCCAGCCCCGATCCGGTCACGCGGCCAATTCTGGCGCTGACAAGCTGGATTGCCGACATCAGCGGATAAGACAGCAACATGGTCCAAAGCATGTTGAAGCCGAACTGCGCGCCGGCCTGGGAGTAGGTTGCGATCCCACTTGGATCGTCGTCGGCGGCTCCAGTGATTAGGCCAGGGCCAAGCTTCTTCAGAACCGAGCCTGATGTCGGACGCGACGTGGCGTGCCCGGAAGGGGGCGCGGGTAGCGGGCCGTCAATTGAGGTGTTCACATCCGTCGTCCCGGTTAGCGGGTCGCGCCAAAGATCCAGGCGACCGCAGCTGTGAGGGCTACAGCAGTGAGCGGGTTTTCCTTGATCCAGCCGCGAACGCTGTTTGCAAAACCGTCGCTTTGCTGGTTCTCAGGAGCACTGGCTTTGACGCGCTCAGCCTCTTGTGGATCGGTGCGGCCTGCCGGGACGGAGGTGATCGTGTGAGAAACAGGATCCGACGCGGGAAAGGTATCTTCGAGGCCTTTATCGAGATCGCCCTTGTCCTCCTCTTGCCGCTGTCGTGCCTTCTCCAACTCGTAAGCCTGAACTGCGGGTGAAGAAGATTTGGGATCGTCGGCCATCGGGGCTCTCCAGGATGAGGTGCCAGATAACGTCATCCCGAAACGATAAGTTCCGATGGTGCATCAGCACCGTACCCTGTCGAACATTCCTCTTGTTGACGTCCCCCTCTACTTGTCGCTGTTTTGCTGAGCATTAGTTCATCGTGATCGAAAGATGACGACATTCCACAAAAACGAAACCGCGAGAAGAGTTCCTTGGCGGACAGGAAGCAACGCTTCGACGCAACGCATAACAGCGCCATGGCGTCAATCAAGGCGGAGGCGGAGGAGCGGCGGCTGAAGACCGAGCGTTTGCGCAAGATGCGGCTTCAGTCGGGAAGTTGACGGAATTTACCCGCCTACACACTCTCGCTTGAGCGGCGAAACGTATCGTTGGGGGTAAGGCCTGACCTGACGCATCCGGAAACGCGCCTGAGAATGCAAATCTGACTTTGAGCGGACCAGACGCGTTCTGACATCGCGCTGTCATCTCCCTTCGCTATCTCATCTTCGAATGGAGAAGGTGATGGCAAGAGAACTGGCATCAGACATTGAGGATATCGCGCGGACGATCGCCGAACTCGCTCTCCCGGGAATGCGACCGAAGGATCTCGTAGACGCGGTCAGAAAGAAACACGCTGCTGCGTCTAAAAAAGAAATATCTCGGGCCGCCTTCTACGCGGTTATTCTGGCCGCTGACGAGGAGCCAGGCCGCGCCGAGGGGCTCCACGAGTTGGCGAGCGTCACACGAAACGAGCTCGACGAATAGAAGGGTATCGCCGAGTAGTCGTCGTCAATGAAACGCAATAAACCGCTTAGGAGCGATACAGTCCCGCCCGGCGTGATGATCCGTTGCGAACTGGATCGTCTCGACCAATTCAAGGTCCATCACCGGCTTTGAGATCACCCCGAGGGCGCCATCGACGCCTGAGCCAAGCTGTTCCGGGTTGCCGGTCATGAAGACGACGGTGACGCCGTCTGCCGCCAGGCGTCGGCCGATTTCCGGTCCGGTCGCACCATCGATGAGATTGACATCGACAAATGCAACTTCTGCCTTGTCGGCAAGCTCGTACGCTTCCTTTGCCGTGGTTGCCGTCCCGATGGCCTCATGCCCAAGCGACAACACTGCCTCTTCGACCGCGCTCGATAACAGCCACTGGTCTTCGACGATCAGAATATTGACCATGCTTATCCAACCTTGCTTCGTGAGCGACAAAATCACTGCGTCAATACTTTGTTCCGGCCTTGGGCGATTTTTGCGCAGCTGGTGACGTGTGACCTTTTCCAAGGAACAAAGTTGGATTCCGCTCGTTCAATGCTTGTCGCAACAATCTGGAATGCGGATGACCAAGCCTGACGAGAAACTCTCGCTGATCGAAGAACAGCTTGTCATCGACAAGCGCGCCGTCATAGACGGCCGCGTTCGCGTCACCACCAAAACCGAGTTTGTCACCGAGAAAGCGGAAGCACGCCTAGACAGCGAGAATGTCGAGGTCACGCGTGTGGCAATCGGACGTGAAGTGTCAGAAGCGCCGGGTGTTCGCACGGACGGTGACGTGACCATTATACCTGTGATGGAGGAGGTTCTCGTTGTCGAAAAGCGCCTTATGCTGGTCGAAGAGATCCACATCCGCCGCGTCGCCACCACTGACGACGTTTCCATTCCGGTCGAACTGCGCAAGCAACGTGCCACCATCGAGCGCGACGACCCCTGAGCTAATTATCAATCCGAGAAAAGGAGAAATTCATGACCTACAGCGAAACCACATCGTCCTACCGCGCCTCGTCATCGAACACGGTGACGGCCTTCTTCGAAAACCGCAGCGATGCGGATGCCGCCGTCGAACGCCTTGCGGAAGCCGGGATTGCCCGCGACGGCATTCGCGTCGTCGCCGGAAAGGAGTCTACAACCTCGACTGAAGTTGCCTCCGAGCACAAGGGCTTCTGGGAGAAGCTGGAAGACTTCTTCTTTCCCGACGAGGACCGCGCCGTCTATTCCGAAGGTCTTCGCCGCGGTGGCTATCTTGTGACGGTCAGCAACGTCACCGCCGCCTCTTATGACAAGGTTATCGATATCCTCGATGACGAGGGCAGCATCGATCTCGATCAGCGCGCAGAGAGCTGGCGCTCGGAAGGGTGGAACCAGCAGGAGACCGTGAGTTCGTATGGCGCCTCCGCCAATCGTGCCAGCGCAACCGGAACGGCAGCTCTGGAGGCCGGCCGTGAAGAGGTTATCCCGGTGGTCGAGGAAGAGCTTCGCGTCGGCAAGCGTGACCTCAATCATGGCCGCGTGCGTGTCCGTTCTTACGTGGTCGAAAATCCTGTCAGCGAACAGGTATCGCTGCGCGACGAAAACGTCAGCATCGAGCGCCGCGCCGTCGATCGCCCGGTGACTGGAACGGAAAACGCGTTCGTCGACCGCACAATTGAGGCAGAAGAACGTCATGAAGAGGCAGTCGTCTCTAAGGATGCGCGTGTTGTCGAAGAGATCGCTCTGCGCAAGACCGCCGAGCAGCGCGAGGAAACCATCAGCGACAGCGTTCGCCGCACCGAGGTGGAAGTCGAAGATGAACGATCCGACAGTGTTGTCCGCAAGGACTAATCAAGGCGGTTCGTTCGATGTAACTGCAGCAGAGACCGGCGATCCCATCGCCGGTCTTTTTTCTATCCTGCTGGACGGGAACCGAACGGCGATTGCGGCGTTAGTATGGCACTCACATTCCCGTGATGAAGAGGATGCACCATGACCGAACCTGTCTCAGTCCACGTGTCGCGCGAAGCGGCCTATGTCGACCCCTCCCTTACAGCCACTTTGCATAAGGTGTCTTGGGGCGCGATCTTCGCCGGGGTCGTCCTGGCGCTTGCCGTCCAGTTCCTCCTCAATCTTCTGGGCGTGGGCATTGGCGCCGCCGTGATCGATCCGGCAACCTACGACAACCCGAATGCGAGCACCTTCTCCATTGCCGGTGGCGCGTGGTTCGTTGTGGCCGGTATCATTGCTTCCTTCGTCGGCGGTTATGCCGCCAGCCGCCTTTCCGGACGTCCGAGCCGCTCGACCGGCGGGTATCAGGGCGTAACCACCTGGGCTGTCACCACTCTTGTCATCCTCTACCTGCTGACCACGTCGGTCGGTGCCCTCATCGGCGGCGCGTTCAGCGGTCTGTCGAGCATTGTCGGCGGTGTTGGCCAGACGGCCGCAACCGCTGCCACGGCGGCAGCCCCTGCCCTCGCCAACTCGGCCAACCCGATGGCGGGGATCGAGCAACAGATCCGCAATGCGTCCGGCGGCAACGATCCGGCAGCCCTGCGTGACGCTGCGGTGTCGGCGGTCCAGGCTGCCGTGACCGGTGACCAGGCAAAGGCCGCAGATGCCCGCAATCGTGCCGCTGATGCGATCGCCAAGGCACAGAACATCCCGGTCGATCAGGCCCGCACCCAGGTCGAGCAGTACGAGAAGACTTATCGCGACAATGTTGCTGCGGCCAAGCAGCAGGCGCTCGAGGCGGCGCAGACGGCCACCAAGGCAGTGTCGGCCGGCGCGATCCTGGGCTTCTTCGCCCTCCTGCTCGGGGCCGTGGCGGCCTGGTTCGGCGGTTCCTACGGCACGAAGAAGGCGTTGCTTCTGGCCGAAACCACCACTCGCCGCACGATTTGACAAGATGAAGGCCGCCGGAAACGGCGGCCTTCTTCCTTGCTTGACCTTTCTCCAATGAAGCCTCTCCATCCACCGGGTGGAGAGTCGCTCCCTAATTTATCGGTAGCCTCCATGCAGAATGCCTTTCGGTACTTTTCACTGACCGCCGCTCTAACGCTCTGTTCCCCAGCCTTTGCAGCGCCGATCGACGCACAAGCCGTCAATACCGCGGCGATCGCGTCCCTTCCGATCGAGGCGCCGGCGGAAAAACAGACCGAGCCCAATCCCGCCATCGTGCATCTGCAGGTCCTGCTCGACCGGGCTGGTTCATCGCCGGGCGTCATCGACGGGTATTTCGGCGACAACCTGACGAAAGCGATCGCCGGCTTCGAGGCGCTTCAACGTCTGCCAGTGGATGGGAAGCTCGATCCCGACGTATTGGGCCGCTTGACCGATGATGCCCCGGCCATCCAGGCCTATGCCATCATTCAGGAAGACAGCAAGGATATCGTCGAGAGCATTCCGAAAGACTATGCCGAACAGGCCAGGATGGAGCATCTCGGCTACACCAGCATTGCGGAGAAGCTGGCCGAGCGGTTCCACATGCATATCGCGCTGATCAAGGCCCTCAATCCGACGGCGGCCTTCAAGCCGGGCGAAACGATCGCTGTCGCCATTCCCGGCGCTGCCAGGACCGGATCGGTCAAGCGGATCGAGGTTCATCGCAAACTGGCGCAGGTTTTCGCTTTTGCCGAAGACGGCTCACTGCTGGCGGTTTATCCGGCGACCATAGGCAGTGAGGATTCGCCCTCACCGACCGGCACGCACAAAGTCAAGGGCGTCTCGCGGATGCCGACATACACATACAACCCGAAGATCAATTTTCAGCAGGGCAACAACAAGAAAATCCTTGAGCTGCCGAGCGGGCCGAACGGTCCTGTGGGTACCGTGTGGATCGACCTGACGGAGCCGACCTACGGCATACACGGCACGCCTGAATCGGAACTGATAGGCAAGGTTGGATCGCATGGATGTGTTCGGCTGGCCAACTGGGACGTCGAGGAACTGGCCGGCATGGTCAAGCCGGGCGTCATGGTCGAATTTATCGAGTAGGTCCAGCTCACCGCCATTAGAAGAGCGGAGCCCATTATCGATGGCCCGGCTGGTTAACCCGTATCAGCGAAGCAAGACTGGTTCGCTCGATGTCCCGAAAGGGTTGCTTCGCGCCTTCGGCGCGGCGAACCGCCAGGCTCGACCACATCGTCCATCATCTCGGACTTGCACTGGGTGGCAGGCCAGCGGCCACCTTTGCCAAAAGGCTGATGTTGCCGGTCAGCAACGATACGCTGCTGCGCGTCGTGCGGCGACGCGGCAGTCCGCGCTTTGTCCCACCCACCGTGATCGGTATCGACGACTGGGCGTGGCGACGAAATCAACGCTATGGGACCATCATCTGCGATCTGGAACGGCGCAAAACCATTGCTCTCCTGCCGGATCGGGAGCCGTCGACGGCCCAGGCCTGGCTCTCGGACCAACCTCAGATCAGCATCGTCGCTCGCGACC
>NZ_QLNF01000044.1:0-10956 GCF_003261015.1 Agrobacterium sp. MS2
GCCGCATAAACGGCTTCGCCCCTTGCTTCCGCAAACGGCTTTCCCTGCTCGGCAGTCATCAACGCACCAAGATCGTCAGCATTCGCCACCATGAGATCAAACCAGCGGCGCAATATGGCAGCGCGGTCCTTCGCAGCCCGGCGGCTCCACTCGGAAAATGCCTTGCCTGCTGACTCGACTACAGCTTCAACCTCATCTGCCGACAATGAGGGAACATGACCGATGATCATCGAGTTGGCGGGATTTTCCACCGCAATCGTCTTGCCATCCGCAGCTTTCAGCCAGCGACCATTCACCAGGCAGGCATCACGCAACAGCGCCGCATTTTTTAGCTTGATCATCGACCTCTCCCGCACTAGAGTTCAACCAATTGAACTTTAGTCATTACAGTGAACTATGGGCCAAAGCGGCCAAGTGTGTCAAGGAAGGTGCATGGCTGAAGATCAACAATCGTCGCAAATATCAGACACTGTACCGGCACTCAGACGCGCCGTGCGTATTCTGGATCTTGTGGCAGGTTCCCCGCGGGACCTGAGAGCAGCCGAGCTGACACGATTTCTGGATTTGCCCAAAAGCAGCGCGCATGGCTTGCTTGCGGTGATGACTGAGCTTGATCTTCTGGCGCGATCTGCCGATGGAACCCTGCGTATTGGACCCCACTCGCTCAGATGGGCGAACGGCTTTCTGTCGCACCTCGATATCGTATCGACATTCAACGACCATCTCGCCCAGCGCCACGATCTCGATCCCTATACGGTGACCCTCACCGTCCGCGAGGGTGGCGAAGTCGTTTACATCGGCTGTCGCAACTCGGCTCAGCCTCTTGGACACACGTTTCGGATCGGTATGCGTCTGCCGGCGCCATTTACGGCCACCGGGAAGATCCTCCTGTCCGATCTGGGGCCCGGTGAATTGAGGATGTTGTTCTCGCAATTTCCACAGCCTCTGACATCAAGGAGCGTTGCTGGCCTTTCGCAGCTTGAAGAGGAACTCGCTCTGACGCGCACTCGCGGCTATTCGATCGACGATGGTCAGATACGCGAGGGTATGATTTGTATTGGTGCGGCGATACGCGATTACTCGGGAGCCGCATCTGCTGGGATCGCCATCAGCCTGATCCGTAGCGAAGCCAGCGACCAAAAAATCGCTTGCCTTGGGGAGGAGCTTCGCACAACCGCTGAGGCGCTTTCTGAAAAGCTTGGCTACCGATTGCACAAAGCCTAGCCGCAAACTGTAGCGCTACAGCCAATGCGACAGGCGCATCTTGCTGTAGGCGCTAGTGTGTCGATGCCCCGGCACCCCAGTACAGACACTTTGCCTGGCGCTCTTCTGGTCGTGCTTGCAAACATCATAGACATGTTGGGGACGAAGAGAAGCGATCTGTGATCTGAGATCCAAGATCCACCGCGTTGGCTGTTTCCGGCCTTTGGAAGAAACTCAACAATCGGTTATCATCACAGCTTATGGCTCTCGGTGCCAGGCGAAACCACGCGCGCGCCAAGTTGCCTTGGCGCCCTGGGTTATTCAGCGTATCCAGGAGTTCCAGCGCTGCACCAACATACGCATGTTCGCGTTGATCCATTGCGCATCAGGGACGATGATCCGGTTTTCGACATCTGATGCAGATGGAAGGCTGGCGCGAGCCTCCGGTGAAATTTGCGAGATCGCTTTCTGACTTGGAGGAGTGCATGAGAGCGTTTCGCAGGCTTTGGCTTGCACCTCGGGATTCCTCAGCCAGAACTCAATGAGCTTCAGCGCATTCTGCCGATTTGGCGCGCCACGCACGAGCGCTATGCGATCGCCCACGAGAAATGCGCCATCATAACTCCAGCCAATCTTGTAACCCTCTGCCTTCAAGGCCTTCGCTCGCGTCAACCAGATCTGCCCAACGCGATATTCGTCATTGCGAAACGCCTGAACGCTTTGATCACCGGTCCTCCACCAGACCTGAACACTGTCCCGGATTTGGTCGAGCTTGCGAAATGCTCGATCGACATCAAGTGGGAAAAGCTTGTCCCTCGGGACTCCGTCCGCCAACAATGCTGCGGCCAGGACTCTCCACGGATCGTCAAAGCTAGGAAAACTTCTTGCACCGGGGAACCTCCCCAAATCCCACATGTCAGCCCAGGTTTGAGGGTTGCTTCCGTTCTCATTCAATTTGTAAGCCAGCAACGTAGAGGTTGACTGCAATTTCGCCCCGCCGCGCGTGCACGAATCAGCGCGGAGGTCCGCGCTGTCGATGAACTGTTTACAAAACTCAGACAGATCTTCCGTTACGGCGAAGTGTGCGTCGGAGCCAGCTTGGATTTCACCATCCAGATAGAGGTCCCAGGTGACGTTACCTGTTTGAACCATAGCCGCGACCTTTGCCCGCTTCTCCGCATCCGTTCCAGAAACAGTGATGACCTTTATGCCTGTCAATTCCGTAAAGGGTTCGAACCACGCATCACGCAGGGCCTTCTCATAGGTACCTCCCGTAGTAGCAATGACCACACGTTGCTCGGCATTCGCCTCTTGAAACCCAAGAGCGAACATGAGAGCGAAGGTAGCGAACATGTAAAATGCGGACTTCAGGCAATCCTTCGGCGTCTGATCCGATCTGATCATTTCAAATCCTCCTCAGTTGACATGAAATTAGTGTCTGTTTCGACTAGTCAAAAGTTGCGCCGCCGTCATGAGCGCGAGCGAAATCGCGACGAGCACCGTTGACGCGGCGGCGATCACCGGTGTGAGGTTAAAATCGATATCTTCGAACATCTTGCGTCCAATCGACTTCCCGCCGATGTCAGAAATAAAGAACGAGACTGTCGCGTCATCGAACGACGCGAGAAATGCAAAGACCGACGCCGAGGCGACGCTCGGTCCTATATTGGGCAGCATTACGAGAAAAAAGCTCTGAATTCTATTTGCGCCGCAGTTAAGGGCCGCGAGTTCAAGGGAAGGGTCAAACTTCTGCACTGCGGCACCCACCACGATCATGACATAGGGAACGGCCAAGACTGTGTGGGCGAGAACAAAGCCTGCAAACGTGCCAGTTATTCTCCAAGGTGAAAACACGAGGTAAAACGACACACCCAGAACCACATGCGGGACGATCATAGGCCCAAGCGCCAGGCTTTGCAGAAGCCCCTTAAGTGGCAATCTGCTCTTAGCGAGTGCAAGCGCTGCTGTCGTCCCTATGGTTGTTGCCACGATAGCTGTCGCGAATGCCACCTTCAGGCTGAACAATGTCGCCGCCATCCAATCCGGATCCGAGAAATACGCCCTGTACCATTTTAAAGTGAGACCTTGCGGTGGAAACGCGAGATAGCTGCCGTCATTCAGGCTCATGGGGATGACAAGAAATGTCGGCAGGACCAAGAATACCGTTATCAGGAAGACAAACAGACCTGCGGTAAATATGCGGAGAATATTGCGATATCGTCCGACGGGATTGCGCATTGGCCGCGCCAAAGAAAGCCGCGCCGGAAATGTTGAACTATCAGATGCCACTGTTCAGCCCCTTGTTTAGCGAAAGTGTTCTTCGAAATATGATTACGACGGCAAGCGTGACGACTAACAGAGAGGTTGAGAGCGCAGCTGCAAAAGGCCAATCGAGCAGGACAGTCGTTTGTTGACCGATGAGCGTTGCCATCATGAGCGATCCTGCTCCCCCCACCAACGCCGGCGTGACATAAAAACCGAGCGCAAGAACGAAACTGATTACGCAGCCCGCAAATATCCCAGGCAGGCTCAGAGGAACAATGATTGCGCGAAAGGCGTGGAATCGAGTTGATCCAAGATTCATTGCCGCCTGAACATACTCCGGAGGGATAGCCCGCAGTGACGCAAAGATAGGCATGATCATGAAGGGAAGAAGTATATGGGTCATTGCGACGATGACCGCACCCTGTGTGTAGATCATGCGTAGGGGCTCGTTGATGAGCTTGCTCGACAGAAGTGCCTGGTTGACGATGCCGGTTCTCTGAAGCAGCACAATCCAGGCATATGATCGGACCAGAACCGAAGTCCAGAGCGGGATGAGCACGCATCCCGTCAATATGAGGGCCCAAGGGTGTTTGAGCCGGACCATCGCGTAAGCTACAGGAAATCCAAGGAGCAGGCAGCAGCACATAACTGCAAACGCCACGACCGTCGTGGAGCACAGGACGTTTAGATAAAGCGGTTCTCGAAAGATGCGAATGTAAAGCTCGAGGCTCATGTCGGGCAAGCTGAGCGCGACGAGCCTCGCCAGGGGATAAACGAAACCCGTCAAAAGCATGAGTGCGGATGGCAGAAGCAAAAGCAAAGCACCTGCATGGGAATATGTTTTTGCAGAGGGCGAAGCAAACATCAGACTTTGCAGATTGGCGAGTGTTCTGGAAGCGGGTGAAGAAGCGCTCATGCCACAGACCCCTCCCCTTTTGAAAAGAAGCTGACAGCATGCGGGTCGGGTACGAGATCGACCAAATCACCGGCGCGGAAATCTACCTCACTTCCGGTCACGACCTGAACCTCCACCAGCGGTGATCCAGGTAGGTCCAGGCGGACGATGAACGCATGGAATGATCCAACGAATGCCAGACTCTCGATCTGAGCTGGAATTGCGCCGAGGCCTTGAGGACCTCGTTTTTTCAAGGCGATCCTCTCGGGACGCATCGCAAGAATTACCTCGTCACCAAGCCGGAGTGCCCCCCGTTCTGCATCGACAGAAGCGGTCCGGACAAAGACGTCGGCGGCTAATCGGACGAGCATCCCGTCGTCTTCAAAAGAAACAACCTCTCCGTCGACGAAGCTCATTTTTCCGACAAAATCAGCAACAAAACGGGTGGCGGGCGCGTGGTAAAGACTGGAGGGAGCTCCTATCTGGACGATATTTCCGCCCTGCATTATTGCAACGCGATCGGACATCGTCAGCGCTTCTTCCTGATCATGCGTCACATAAAGGACAGTGGCTCCCACCTGTCTCTGGATGCGCTTGATTTCGAACTGCATGGCTTCGCGCAACTTCTTGTCAAGCGCGCCGAGGGGCTCGTCCATCAGCATAACGGGTGGTTCAAACGCAAGCGCTCGCGCGACCGCCACACGCTGCTGCTGCCCACCCGACAGTTCAGAAGGAAATCTATCAGCAAGCCCGCCCAGGTGAACGAGGTCAAGCATGTCGTCGGCCCGCTGCTTCCATCCCGAGCGCCAGCGCGATCTGAGCTTTAGTGGGAAAGCGATATTCTGACGGACGGTGAGATGAGGGAAAAGCGCATATTTCTGAAAGACCATCCCAATATTTCGCTTATTGGGAGCGAGGTCGGTCACGTCATTGTCGCCGATGACGATCCTGCCTGCCGTGGGACGCTCGAAACCGGCAATCATCGTCAGGACGCTGGTCTTGCCTGACCCGGAAGGGCCCAGCACTGACACGAACTCGCCTGGCTGCACGCAGACGTCGACACCAACGACTGCAACGACGTCACCATAGCTCTTCGCAAGCCCGTCAAGTTTTAAAGTTTCACCTATCAATACCTACCCCTCCTTTTTTTAATGCTGCGACGAACGTGAAAACGGGTGCTCGGAGCAGCTTTCAAGATTATCTTGCCAAGCCAGCGACGCGTAACAGATTAGATGCTAATAGCGCTTATGTTGTCACATATTGTTCGCAAAAACTTTGCATTGGATTTTTGTGACATCAAAAATGCGATGAGTCAACGGAACAAGAGGGGAAAATGATCGACATTTTACGGGATGAGAGTGATACCGGCGCTCAAGGCCAACGGATGGGAAGCATGGTCTATGACGTGCTACGGGAGAGAATGATCCGTGGAAGCTACCCCCCGGGGCACAAGTTTACTGTCCGGGGAATAGCCGGCGAACTCGACGTAAGCACGACGCCTGCACGCGACGCATTGAACCGCCTGACGACGGAATCGGTACTTGTTTTTTCCGGTCCAAAGACGCTCGTTGTTCCGACACTTACAAGGGCGGAACTGCGAGATATCACAGTCACGAGGATCGCCTTAGAAGGAACCGCAGCGGAATACGGAGCTAGGAATCCTGACGAGGCGTCAATTGAAAAACTTATGGATATTCAAGGAATTATAAACACTAGCCTAGAAGAAGGCAGGTATCACGATGCTCTTTGGCACAACAAGGAATTCCACTTTGCCATTTATAATCTATGCGGCATGACCGGCCTGCTCAGCATGATTGAAACCCTTTGGGCGCGAATTGGTCCCACGCTTCTCAACCTCTATCCCGAGTACGCGCAAAATCGCCAAGGCGTCCACAATCACATGGTCGCGATTGAGGCTCTCATTGACAAAGACCCCGCCGGCGTGCGGGCGGCGATAGAGAACGACATCAGGGAGGGCTACCGCAAACTGCGCAACGCCGCAGCAATAACGGACCAATTATAAACTGAACTTTAAATTGACGTCACATATTGACTCATGGGATTTTTGTTGCAACAAAATTGCAAGTGACCGGCGTAGTGCCAGTCTTCCTCCAGGACAAGGGTTTTATGATTCAATGCTGTTATCGTCGAATACCCCGCCGACAGGTCCAACTGGGCGGCAAACGTCCCTCGCGTTCTTTGAACGCGCCTCCTCCGTTTTTCCAGGCGGCGTCACACGCGCGACTATCGAGTTGGATCCCCATCCTGTCTTTGTTGCCTATGGGGAAGGCGCGTTTGTGACCGACGTCGACGGGCACCGTATGCTGGATCTGAACAACAATTTCACAACCCTGATCCACGGCCATGCCTATCCACCCATAACTGAGGCGATTTCCGGGCTACTAAGGGCAGGCAGTTGCTTTGCTAACCCGATGAACCATGAGATTGATCTTGCCGAATTGCTAATAGGCAGGATTCCGGCTGTTGAGCAGGTCCGCTTCGTCGCGAGTGGAACTGAAGCCGTGATGTTTGCCATCAAGGCCGCTAGAGCAACGACCGGCCGTGTCGCAATCGCACGGGTGGAAGGTGCGTACCACGGCGCATATGACTGGGCGGAGGCGGGGCAGCACGCATCATCGAACACGCCCTGCGCCGCCTACCGAGGCATGCCCGCAAGCGTACTAGATGACGTCGTGCTCCTCCAATTTAACTGCCCCACGCAAGTGGAGCAACAGATCACGATGAATGCCGGGCGCCTCGCGGCAATTCTTATCGATCCGATGCCCAGCCGGGCGGGTCTCATAGAGCCAACACAGGAGTTTATCGCAACAATCAACAAGGTGGCGAGGCAACATGAGATCGTCATTATCGCGGATGAAGTACTGAACCTCCGCCAGGGCTTCGCTGGAGCTTCAGCGCGCTACGGTCTGGAGCCTGACCTCGTCACAATGGGGAAGATCATCGGCGGTGGCTTTCCGGTAGGGGCTGTCGGTGGACGTCGGGAGATCATGTCGGCCTTTGGCAAGCAGGGAAGTAAGGCACCAGTAACGCAGGGGGGAACCTTTTCTGCAAATCCCGTGTCGATGGTCGCTGGCCGTCTCGCGATGGAAGCCTTGACGGAGGATGCTTTCCAACGTCTCGAACATATGGGTAACCTGGTTCGAGACGGTTTGAGATCACGTATCGAACGTCACGGCGCAAATCTGAGCGTAACGGGAGCGGCTTCGCTCTTTCGAATACACGCCAAGAAGGTGGCGCCGGTTTCTTACCAGGACAGCATTCCGACAGCTTCGGAAGAGACCGTCCTGAAACTGCTGCGCAGGCACTTTGCAAACAATGGGATTTTGATGCCCTACGGCGCCGCTGCGTCGCTATCAACGCCCATGGCGGACAGTGACATGGGTGACATTATTTCCGTCTTTGACGATTTCCTCGTAAATCTTGATCGACATGCCTGGGAGGCCGCATAATGGATACTGCAGTTCATGAAATAACCGTCGCTGAGCGTATCGCGCACGCGCTGAGGCGCCATGATGTGGAGGTGATCTTTGGACAAAGCCTTCCGTCGGCGGTCATTCTGGCAGCCGAAAAGATCGGTATAACGCAGATTGCCTATCGCCAGGAAAACATGGGAGGCGCCATGGCCGATGGCTACGCCAGGCGTTCTGGCAAAGTCGGCGTCGTGGCAGCCCAGAACGGGCCAGCAGCGGCGCTGCTGGTTGCTCCCCTGGCTGAAGCATTGAAGGCGAGCGTCCCGGTCGTTGCACTTGTTCAGGATGTGGAGCGTGATCAGACTGATCGAAACGCGTTTCAGGACTTCGATCACATCAGCCTGTTTCAGTCATGCACCAAATGGGTTCGTCGTGTTTCCGTGGAAGAGCGGGTAGATGATTACATCGATGCCGCGTTCACCGCTGCCTCGTCTGGCCGAGCAGGTCCCGCAGCCCTGCTTCTACCTGCGGATCTTCTGCGATCCGTATCTACTGCGCCGGCAAGGAGAAGAACGAATAATCTCGGCCATTGGCCGCTCGACAGATCACGTCCCGCCGACAAATATCTTGATATCGCCGCGAAAGCGATAGCGAACGCCCGCGCACCTGTTGTGATAGCAGGTGGCGGCATCCACGCCTCCAGGGCGGCCCAGCAGTTGCGACTGCTACAGGACGAGTGCTCGATACCCGTCTTCACAACGAATATGGGTAAGGGCTCGGTTGATGAGTGGCACCCTCTCTCAGGAGGCGTGCTGGCATCTCTTGTCGGCCCGAAGTCACTGGGCAAACACACTGTCGAGATCGTTCGCGATGCGGACCTTGTCGTCTTGATTGGCACGAGGACGAACCAGAATGGTACAGACAACTGGCGGCAGTACGCTCCTGATGCCCAGATTATTCATATAGATACCGATCCACAGGAGGTCGGGCGGAATTTTGAGGCAATTCGTCTTGTTGGCGATGCACGGGAGACCTTGGTCGGGCTACGTGAAAGGATCAGGCTTTGTGACTTGCACCTCAGAACCGTTTCCCGAGAGGCTGTCTGCGACCGTCTTCGGGAAAGCTGGCGGAAATTCAATGACGATCGCAGAGTGTATTACAGCTCTGAGGCCTCACCTCTTCGTCCCGAACGTGTTATGGCCGAGCTTCAAGGGGTAATCGATCAAAACACTACGGTGGTGGCGGATGCTAGTTATTCATCGATGTGGGTCCTCGGCCAACTCAGAATTTCTTCCGAATCGACGCGCGTGCTCACCCCCCGGGGTCTGGCGGGACTTGGGTGGGGAGTTCCCCTTGCAATCGGCGCCAAGGTCGCAGCACCTCAGAGCGATGTTGTAGCACTGGTGGGCGATGGGGGATTTGCACACAGTTGGGCCGAGCTTGAAACGCTGGTCCGCATGCAAATTCCGATTACGATCATCGTGCTGAACAACGGCATTCTTGGCTTCCAGCGTGATGCCGAAACTGTAAAATTCGGAAAATACACAACCGCCTGCCATTTTGCAGAGGTCGATCACGTCAAGATTGCACAAGCGTGCGGATGCGAGGCCGTTCGGGTCACGCAACCGCAAGACCTCAAAACCCTTATGCAAAAGGTGAAGAAAAGAAAGTTGCCGTTGCTCATCGAGGTTATGACCGATCCTGGGGCTCACCCTGCACTGTCTCTCTTTGCTCAGATGGATAGTGCGGCATGAAGATAGATCGCCAAAGCCGAGTAGCAGTGGTCGCCGGTGGCACGTCTGGTATCGGACTGGCGATTGCACGACATTTACTTGATACTGGCCACAAGGTCGCGGTTTTTGGGCAGACGGAAAGCGCGGCGAAGTCCGCGCGCTCTTTCTTCGAGGCTGAGATAGCATCTAACCAGCTATTGGTCGGTTGTTGCGACGTCAGAAATCCAGGCGAGGTTGCCGATTTCTTTCACGATGTCGAAACCTTGTGGTCCTCCATTGCGCTGATGGTTTATTGCGCGGGTATTTCGCCGAAATCAGCGGACGGTGTGGCCAAGCGATTTACCTCTGTTGACCTTTGCGAGTGGAATGATGTGCTGGCCGTGAATTTGACCGGCGCCATGATCTGCTGCCAGGCGGCGTTACCAGGTATGGTCAATCAACGATTTGGTCGGATTGTCCTGATCGGCTCGCTTGCAGGGCGAACACGGCCCATGATCGCCGGTGCGGCATATGCAGCATCAAAAGCTGGGCTAGCTGGCTTGGCCCGTGCGCTCGTCAGCGAATTCTCAGCCGATGGGATCACAGTGAATGTCGCCGCTCCAGGTCGCATCTTGACGCCAATGGCGGGAACCGCGCAGACGCCAGTCAATCTCGACGCAGCAAAACGAATACCAAGCGGGCGACTAGGAGAGGCCGAAGAGGTGGCACGACTGGTCGGATTTTTAGTCTCCGATGAAGCCGGCTTCATCAATGGAGCGATCATAGACATCAACGGCGGCGAATACACGCCGGCTTGAGCCGCAAATTGTCGGACCCAGAAAACGAAGCGAAGGGAGATGCTCTTGCGTCACTCGATCATCATCCATACGACTGACCCGGAGCTCTACCTTATTTTGCGTTACATGCTCGAGCAGGCCGGTCACGACGTCGGCCTGCTGCCGAACCTCGACATGTTTTTACCGGACGATAGCAAGACGCAGCCACAACGCCGCACAGTACTGATCTGCCTTGCAATGGACGATCTGCTCCGCGCAGCGATTCTTGTAAAGAAACAGCAGCCAGATATTCGACTTGTCGGCTTCCCGCTCGACAGTAGAATGATGGATGGCGTCCAATCGTCCATATTTGACTATGTGGTGAGGCGCCCATTTGACCCGGGCAACCTGCTTGACTTTCTCAAGTATGGCTTGCTGCGGAACACAACCGCACCAACCGACCCCAGCGTTTTTCTTGATGACGTGGAAATCAATGTTGCATCCGTCCGGGTGTGGCGCGGTGGTACGCCTATTAGTCTTTCGCCGCTGCATTTCAGAATACTGTTGTATCTTGCAAGAAACAAAGACAGGGTCGTTAGCCGTTGTCCCGGATCAGCGCCCTTGAGACAGAAGTGTTTTAATTGAGAAGAGAGGATTTTCGGCTCATCGTAGCT
>NZ_QLNF01000045.1:0-10275 GCF_003261015.1 Agrobacterium sp. MS2
TGGCCTGTCTCTGAAATCGAGGCGCTTATGCCCTGGAACTTCAAGCCCCACGCCCTCGGCTAACCGCTTACAATAGTCTCCGCGGGCGGGTCGTCCGACCTCACCGGAAGCAAATGTAACGCGAATACCATCCATTGGACTTATGACACTTGGGCACTAGGTCATGGAACAGGTAGTGCACTTGTCAAGCAAGGCTATGACAGCTGGTATTTCGTTACAGCTGACTACGCATTTGGCCATTCCCTGGAACGAGATACTGCTGCTTCCGTGAAGGAAGCTGGTGGTAAGGTTCTCGGTCAGGTGCGTCATCCTTTCCCAGGACAAGATTTCTCGTCTTATTTGCTCCAAGCGCAATCGTCTGGCGCGAAAGTTATTGGCCTGGCTAATGCAGGCGGCGATACAATTAATGCAATCAAGCAAGCATCAGAATTTGGTATTACGCAGGGAGGCCAAACCTTGGCAGGTCTACTTGTGTTCATCAGCGATGTTCACGCGCTCGGCCTGCAAACTGCGCAAGGCTTGGTACTAACAGAAGCGTTTTATTGGGATCAAAATGATTCAACTCGCGAGTGGTCGAAACGGTTTGCCGACCGTTTTGGTGGAACGATGCCAACCATGGCGCATGCTGGCGTGTATTCAGCGGTGACACATTATCTCAAGTCAGTCTCCGCGCTGAACTCGAAGACGACCGCTGACGTGGTCAAATTCATGAAGGAAACGCCGACGGACGATGTCGTGCTCGGAAAAGGAAAAATCCGCGAAGACGGTCGGCGTGTGCAAGATATGTACCTGTTCCAGGTGAAAAAGCCTGAGGAATCTCAGGGTCCTTGGGATTACTACAAGTTGCTTGCAACTATTCCGGCAAAAGAGGCCTTCCGTCCTATCGAGGCTGGCGGCTGCAACTTGATCAAGTAATCAGAGCGCGACCAGGTCTCTTGCTTTCGCGCGGTACCTGGTCCGTTCGTTTCGATTGGATGCGACGATGTTAACAATACTTGGTGTGCCGACAGCGGCTCTGTTCGGGCAACTGTTACTTGGTCTGATTAACGGGGCCTTCTACGCGACTTTGAGCCTTGGTTTGGCAATCATATTTGGATTGCTAAACATCATCAACTTTGCCCATGGCGCACAATACATGATGGGTGCGTTCATGGCGTGGCTGTTGTTGAATTATCTTGGGATTGGCTACTGGCCGTCCCTGATCATAGCGCCGTTGATCGTAGCTGTTCTGGGCATGATTATTGAGCGGTTGTTGCTCTCAAGACTTTACAAACTGGATCACCTTTACGGTCTCCTTCTCACGTTTGGTCTCGCATTGATAATAGAGGGCCTGTTCAGAAACGCATACGGCGTGTCGGGCTTGTCATATCAAGTTCCCGCAATGTTGAGTGGGGGCGTAAATCTCGGTTTTATATACCTGCCGTACTACCGCGGTTGGATAGTTGTCGCCTCATTGTTGGTATGTATCGCGACGTGGCTCGTGATCGAGAAGACCAGACTTGGGTCGTTCCTTCGCGCGGCTACTGAAAACCCGGAGCTCGTGCAGGCGTTCGGTATCAATGTACCGTTGATCATAACGCTCACCTACGGTCTTGGAGTGGCGTTGGCTGCTTTCGCAGGTGTGTTGGCCGCACCTGTATATGCCGTAAATCCCAACATGGGCGCGAACCTGATTATCGTTGTATTCGCGGTGGTGGTTATCGGTGGAATGGGGTCGATTTTCGGCGCGATTATTACTGGCTTGAGCCTGGGAATTATCGAAGGTCTTACCAAGGTTTTCTATCCCGAAGCTGCATCTACGGTGATCTTTGTGATCATGGCTATTGTCCTGATGATCAAACCATCAGGTTTGTTTGGCAGGAGCGTTTGAGATGGCTATGAACATCATTTCACAGGAAAATGCAGGCTCTAAAAATTGGCTTCAAACGAGCTCATCCACGCTTATCAAGTTTGGAATACTACTCGTTCTGCTCTTGATGGCACCGCTTGTCGTATATCCAATATTCGCGATGAAGATCCTATGCTTCGCATTGTTCGCAGCGGCATTTAACCTTCTCCTCGGCTACGGAGGACTCTTGTCCTTCGGCCATGCCGCCTTTTTCGGATCGGCGAGCTATATCACCGCATATTCTGCAAAGGTTTGGGGGATGTCTCCCGAAGTTTCAATCCTCATCGGCGCAATAGCGGCGGGGGGGCTGGGCCTAGTCTTTGGTAGCTTGGCTATCCGCCGACAGGGCATCTACTTCGCGATGGTTACCCTCGCCCTAGCGCAAATGGTTTACTTTGTCGCTCTACAGGCTCCGTTCACCGGAGGAGAAGACGGTATCCAGGCTATACCCCGCGGAGCGCTCTTCGGCATCGTTGATCTAAGCAGTGACGCATCGATGTACGCCCTGGTAGCAACGATATTTTTCGGTTCTCTACTCGTCATCCATAGGATCGTGAATTCGCCGTTTGGACGAGTGCTGCATGCAGTCCGTGAAAACGAGGCACGCGCGATCTCGATGGGGTACGAGGTGCAGAAGCATAAGCTAACTCTGTTCGTCCTTTCGGCAGTTCTGTCCGGCTTGGCGGGGGGAATGAAGGCGATCGTCTTCCAGTTGGCTTCTTTGACCGATGTTTTCTGGACTATGTCCGGCGAGGTGGTGCTCATGACGCTGATAGGCGGGGTCGCGACATTCTTTGGACCACTGGTCGGAGCGGCTCTTATTGTCGCACTTCAAAATTATTTAGCCGACTTTGGAAGCTGGGTGACGATCACCCAAGGTGCCATCTTCGTCGCCTGCGTGCTTCTGTTTCGCAAGGGTATTGTCGGATTGGCTATCGAACGGTGGACGAAGCGCTCTTCCACAGCGTCTTAACTTTCAGTCATATCGGAGAATATCGTGACTTTTTTCCAGAACTTAGTCGGTGGCGCATGGGTCGGCAACGAAGCGTCCAAAAACGTGAACCCATCCGATATCAATGACGTAGTTGGCGAGTTTGCTCGCGGCTCCGCCGAGGACACCCGGGATGCTATAGCTGCGGCGAAGGCTGCCTTTCCGGCATGGTCTCGTTCCGGCATTCTCGAGCGCCACGCGATCCTTCGAAAGACATCAGATGAGATCCTCTCGCGAAAGGACGAGCTCGGCCGCCTGCTTTCGCGCGAGGAAGGCAAGACCCTGGCGGAAGGAATCGGCGAAACAGTGCGGGCCAGCCAGATATTTGATTTCTTCGCGGGTGAATGCTTGCGGCTTGCGGGGGAGGTGCTTCCCTCGGTGCGCCCGGGCGTCGGAGTGGAAGTCACGCGCGAGCCGATTGGGGTCGTCGGAATAATCACGCCCTGGAACTTTCCGATCGCAATCCCTGCATGGAAAATTGCTCCGGCGCTCTGCTACGGCAACACCGTTGTCTTGAAACCAGCCGACCTCGTACCAGGCTGCTCTTGGGCCATAGTCGACATTCTGGTGCGGGCCGGGTTGCCTGAAGGCGTTTTGAACCTTGTTATGGGGCGTGGGTCAGTGGTGGGGCAGGCCATGCTCGACAGCTCAGATGTGGATGCATTGAGTTTTACCGGGTCTACCGCGACGGGTAAGCGTGTGGCGCTCGCTTCTATTGAGCATAACCGAAAGTTTCAGCTTGAGATGGGCGGGAAGAATCCCTTCGTTGTGCTCGACGATGCAGATCTCGATGTTGCGGTGGAGGCTACCGTCAATTCGGCGTTCTTTTCCACCGGTCAGCGGTGCACAGCCTCGTCTCGCATCATCGTGACGGAAGGCATCCATGATCGCTTTGTCGCTGCCGTCTGCGAGCGACTGAAGAGGGTGGTTGTGGGTGATGCGCTGAATACAGGAACTCATATCGGCCCTGTTGTCGATGAGAACCAGCTTAAACAAGACACTGATTACATCGAGATCGGCAAGGCAGAAGGGGCGAAGCTTGCTTTCGGTGGCGAGCTACTGAAACGAGAAACGCCTGGCTTCTACCTATCACCAGCCCTTTTCACAGAAGCGACGAATGAGATGCGCATCTCGCGCGAAGAAATCTTTGGGCCTGTGGCCGCAGTTATCCGCGTCAAGGATTACGAGGAAGCACTCGCAGTAGCTAACGACACGTCCTTCGGACTGTCCTCGGGCATCGCGACCAAGAGCCTTAAGCATGCGATGCATTTCAAGCGAAATGCGGAAGCAGGCATGGTCATGGTGAATTTGCCGACAGCTGGCGTAGACTTCCATGTTCCGTTCGGCGGTCGCAAGGGATCGTCTTTTGGTCCCCGCGAGCAAGGCCGTCACGCCGCCGAGTTCTACACAACGGTGAAGACCGCCTACACGCTGGCCTGAGGAGAACCCACTATGAAAGTATTGGTCGCAGTTAAACGAGTTGTCGACTACAACGTGAAAATTCGCGTGAAATCCGATGGCACGGGCGTTGAACTTGCCAACGTTAAAATGTCGATGAACCCGTTTGACGAAATCTCCGTCGAAGAGGCTCTTCGCCTGAAGGAAGCTGGCAAGGCCGAAGAAGTGGTCGTTGTGTCGATTGGTCCGGCCAAGGCGGAAGAAACGTTGCGTACGGCGCTCGCCATGGGTGCTGACCGCGCCATCTTGATTGAAACCGATGAAACGGTTGAGCCGCTGGCGGTTGCCAAGCTGTTGAAGGGCGTGGTTGACGCTGAAACGCCGGATCTTGTGATCCTCGGCAAGCAGGCAATCGATGACGACAGCAACCAGACCGGCCAGATGCTGGCAGCATTGCTCGGCTGGGGTCAGGGCACCTTTGCCTCCAAGGTCGAGATCGCGGACGGTTCCGTTGCGGTCACCCGCGAAGTCGATGGCGGTCTGCAGACCGTTTCCCTGAAACTGCCTGCCATCGTCACCACCGACCTTCGTTTGAACGAGCCACGTTACGCGTCGCTGCCAAACATCATGAAGGCCAAGAAGAAGCCGCTGGACAAGAAGACCCCGGCTGATCTCGGTGTTGATATTGCACCGCGCCTCAAGGTTTTGAAGACCGAAGAACCGGCTGGCCGCAAGGCTGGCGTCAAGGTTGGCTCGGTCGCAGAGCTGGTATCGAAACTCAAGGCCGACGGCGTATTGTAAGAGACGGATAAGGGAGATTTTATTATGGCCATTCTTCTTCTGGCAGAACACGACAACGCAACCCTTTCCGACCAGACAGCAAAGACGCTGACCGCAGCTGCCAAGATCGGCGGAGACGTGCATGTGCTGGTGGCTGGTTCCGGTGCCAAGGCTGCAGCCGATGAAGCAGCAAAGCTTTCCGGCGTTGCCAAGGTACTTCTTGCTGATGACGCATCCTACGCAAACCAGCTGGCAGAACCGCTTGCTGCATTGATCGTATCGCTGAGCGGTTCCTACGATGTCATCATCGCACCTGCGACGGCATCGGCCAAGAATGTTGCGCCACGCGTTGCAGCCCTGCTCGACGTTGCACAGGTTTCGGAAATCACCGAAGTGGTGTCCGCTGACACCTTCAAGCGTCCGATCTATGCTGGCAACGCCATCCAGACCGTACAGGCAACTGACGCCAAGAAGGTCGTCACCGTGCGTACGGCCTCGTTCGCTGCGGCTGCTGCCGGTGGTTCTGCTGCCGTTGAAGCGGTTGCTGCTGCTGCCAACCCGGGCGTTTCGTCCTTCGTATCGGATGCGCTGGCATCGTCTGACCGTCCTGAACTGACATCTGCCAAGATCATCATTTCCGGTGGCCGTGCACTCGGTTCGTCGGAAAAGTTCAAGGAAGTTCTTCTGCCGGTTGCTGACAAGCTGGGCGCTGCCGTTGGTGCATCGCGTGCGGCTGTTGACGCCGGTTACGCACCAAACGACTGGCAGGTTGGCCAGACCGGCAAGGTGGTTGCACCGCAGCTTTATATTGCCGCTGGCATTTCCGGTGCCATCCAGCACCTGGCCGGCATGAAGGACAGTAAGGTCATCGTGGCCATCAACAAGGACGAAGAAGCACCGATCTTCCAGGTTGCTGACTACGGCCTGGTCGGGGACTTGTTTGACATTTTGCCCAAGCTAGAACAGGCGGTCACAGCCTCATGACAGATCAAGCTGTCCGCTTTCCTGAACGCGAGTCGATGGAATTCGACGTTGTGATTGTGGGTGCCGGTCCTGCGGGTTTGTCAGCGGCGATCCGGCTGAAGCAGATCAATCCTGAGCTTTCAGTTGTCGTTCTGGAAAAGGGCGGCGAGGTCGGCGCGCATATCCTGTCGGGTGCGGTGGTCGATCCTGTCGGTATCGATCGCCTGCTGCCCGGCTGGCGTGAGGAAGAAGGCCATCCCTTCAAGACTGAAGTCAAGGACGACCAGTTCCTGTTTTTAGGCCCTGCCGGCTCGATCCGCCTGCCGAACTTCGCCATGCCGCCCTTGATGAACAATCACGGCAATTATATCGTCTCGCTCGGCAATGTCTGCCGCTGGCTGGCGGGCCACGCAGAAGCACTTGGCGTCGAGATCTATCCGGGCTTTGCCGCCAGTGAAGTGCTTTATAATGATGAGGGTGCCGTCATCGGTGTCGCCACCGGCGACATGGGCATCGAGAAAAACGGCGAGCCCGGCCCGAACTATACACGCGGCATGGAACTGCTTGGTAAGTACGTGCTGATCGGTGAAGGCGTGCGCGGGTCGCTGGCCAAGCAGCTGATTGCCAAGTTCAACCTGTCGAAAGACTCGGATGTCCAGAAGTTCGGCATTGGCCTGAAGGAACTCTGGCAGGTGAAGCCGGAGAACCACAAGCCGGGTCTGGTGCAGCACTCCTTCGGCTGGCCGCTGGGCATGAAGACCGGTGGCGGCTCGTTCCTCTATCATCTGGAGGACAATCTGGTGGCCGTCGGTTTCGTGGTGCACCTGAACTACAAGAACCCCTATCTGTTTCCGTTCGAGGAATTCCAGCGCTACAAGACGCATCCGGCGATTGCGCCAACCTTCGAAGGCGGCAAGCGCTTGTCCTATGGCGCCCGCGCCATCACCGAAGGCGGGTATCAGTCCGTGCCCAAACTGACCTTCCCGGGCGGTGCGCTGATCGGCTGTTCGGCCGGTCTGGTCAATGTGCCGCGCATCAAGGGCAGCCACAATGCGGTTCTGTCCGGCATGCTGGCGGCAGACAAGATCGCCGAGGCGATTGCCAGCGGCCGCGCCAATGACGAGGTGATCGACATCGAAAACGAATGGCGCGCCAGCGATATCGGCAAGGATCTGAAGCGCGTTCGCAACGTCAAGCCGCTGTGGTCGCGGTTCGGCACGGCAATCGGCGTCGGGCTTGGTGCTCTGGATATGTGGATCAACCAGATATTCGGCACATCACCCATCACGCTGAAACACGGCAAGACGGATGCTGAGAGCCTTGAGCCTGCGGCAAAACACAAAGAGATCGATTATCCGCGCCCGGATGGTGTTCTGACCTTCGACCGCCTGTCATCGGTGTTCCTGTCGGGCACCAACCATGAGGAAGACCAGCCGGTGCATCTTCATGTCAGGGACATGGATCTGCAGAAGCGCTGCGAGCATGATGTCTATGCCGGCCCGTCGACACGTTACTGTCCGGCCGGGGTTTACGAGTGGGTGGAGAAGGACGGTCAGGACGTCTTCGTCATCAACGCGCAGAACTGCGTGCACTGTAAGACCTGCGACATCAAGGACCCCAACCAGAACATCAACTGGGTGCCGCCACAAGGCGGCGAAGGGCCGGTCTACGCCAATATGTGAACCCTAAAAACGAGATGGTGGCGGTTCTGCGCGCCACCAGCCGAATCAAAAGGAGTGTTCCATAATAAGGGTTATGTGATACGTTATAACATAACCTCTCATTAAGTCTTCTCCTTTTGCTACGGCTGGTTTCGGCCCAAACCGGTCATTGGCGGTCGATCCGATGGCGCAGCTCCGCGCCGCCATGTCGAAGATCGAAGGTGACCGCGTCTTGACCGAAGCCAGTCCGTCTGCTTCCCTTCTCAGGGGCCGCCAATCCCTATAGTGCCTGTTTCAGGCAATTATCCCGTGCACTGGCAAGGGTTGCGGAGTGGCTGGCTTGAGGTCGTGTCAGAAATGGAAATCGTGAATTGAGCGCCTGTAACCCGATAGATGCTCACGCGCTTGCCGAAGCTTTACGTGTCGCGCTCAGCAGATTCATCCGCGGCGTAAAAACCGGAGCACAGACACCGACAACCTCGCAGTCGGAGACATTGTCGCTTTTGGATAGGGAAGGGCCGTTGAGCGTCGCCCAACTGGCTGACCGCCGCAACGTTCGCCACCAAAGCATGCGACTGGTTGTCGGTCAGTTGGAAACAGAGAAGCTGATCGGCAAGACGCCCAACCCGGCGGACCGGCGCAGCGAACTTCTTTTCCTCACTGAGGAGGGGCACGCGAGCTTATCCCGCGCCCGCCAAGCCCGAACGGCGCAGATCGCCGAACGGATCGAGGAGCGTCTATCTGAAGAGGACAGGCAAACGCTCGACGCGGCCATCCGTATCATCGAGCGGCTGTGCTAACGGGACCGATCAACCTTTGGACAGGGTGGCGATCACGTTCGACAGCGTGTTCAAGCCCCAATGCTCCGCATATCTGCCGCCTTCAATGCGTACGATGTCGATGACGCTGATAGTCAGCTCTCGTCCTGTCGCCGGAACGCCGAGCAGAGTGCCAGAGTGAATTCCGCTAATGGTCTTTCGGGTGGTGACCTTGTCTGCCTCGGCAATCTGCTCATGGATCACGACCTTCAGGTTCGACAACGCAGGACGCAACACCTTCTCAAACGTGTTCCACATGCTCTCAGGACCCTGCGGCATGCCCGGGGGAGCGGCGTGATTTATGAAGTCAGGAGACATCAGGGCGTGAAATGCCACCTCGCTTCCATTTTGGATCACTTCGATGTTGAAGCGGCGAACCACTTCCTTGTTCTCATCCGACATGGTCGACCTCCAAGGCTCCGTGATATATACAGTTTAACTGTATATATCACGGATAGGCCATTTTGGATTCGTTTGCAATCAGGGTCATGGCTAGACCATGCCAAACTTTCGAAGTTGTTTAGTGCATGTACTGATTGAACCATGCGATCATGCGTTCAGGCTTCCGCTGGAAATACAAGTAGCCGTCCCAGCGTGACGAGGTGCCCTCGATCCATATCAGTTCCTTCTCCGGAATGGGGATGTTGTCGAACATGCCCTGGATGTCGTCCGGCCTTGTCAAGGCGTCGTCCTTCACCTGATAGAGAAGTGTTGGGATACGGACGTGTTTTGCGAATGGTACCGGAGACATCTCGTCTAGCCTGAAGCTGTTGATCGCCATCAGCTCCTGCTCAACGATCCCGATGTGCTCATCCAGTCCCATCGCCGCAAGAAGCTGTTCGATCGCCACACGCACAGACAGAGGCTGTGGGCCACCATGCAGCGAATTCCTTCAAACGTATCAGGAGACTCTGCCATGGCGTAGATCGTTGCATTGCAACCCTGGCAGCGACTGAACAACCCAAGGGTCATTCCTTTGAGCCGTGGATCCGTTCGAGCATACTGGATCGATCCCAGAACATCTCGCGCTTCGAGACGGCCTCCGCTGCTGATCCCACCATTGGCGCTGCCACTCTGTCCGAGATTGCGCATGTCATAGGCGAGCACATTGTATCCTTCGTCGTGCAGGATCTTGTAGTCCGGGACGTAATTCACCTCGAATGCGTTGAGAGGGCCGCCGATCGACTTCCAAGGTTCGAGGTGGGCAGGCAGACCATAGCGGTTGAACCAGAGGGGGTGATTGGCGATGACGAGTTTGTCTGATCCCTCACATGGGATGAACCAGGCCTCAAGCGGCACTCCGTCAAGCGAGAGAAAGGAAACCCTGTCATACTTGAGACCATAGTCCTCTGGGCTCTTGAGCAGAGGTGCACGGATCGGGTAGCCAATCTGTGCGGCTATTCCTTTGAGAATTTTTCGTGTTTCGTCCGAAGCGGGGGTTTCAACAACATGGGTCATGGTGTTCATCTCCTTCAGTGGTAACACCGACGGATGTGGGGGCATGTGGACGCATCCATGAGCCAGATCCTGCCTTCGTCTTGCCCGATCCTGCCAATTCTGCCGTTATTGTTCATGTTCCATGATTAGTCATCGCTATGAGCCTACCAGAACTGCGCAATTTGACTGACCGGCTTAGCAAGCACGCCGCACTCCCGAACCTCATCCCGAACCTCGCTCTTCGCAGGGCCGAGCGAACGACCGGCTACGAGGCGCTGATGTATGAGCCGATGATCTATTTCGTGCTTCAGGGAGAAAAGCAGCTCTCTATTGGCCGCA
>NZ_QLNF01000045.1:10285-13540 GCF_003261015.1 Agrobacterium sp. MS2
CTTATGGCGCAGCGCACTTTCTCATCCTGTCGGTGGACGTCCCGGTGAACGCACGGGTTTTGCAGGCGTCGAATGAAAAGCCCTTTCTTGGGATCGAGATCAGGCTGTCACCAGACCTCGCCCGCGAAGGCGCCCTCGAGATGCTCCCCGCGTTACCGGTGGAAGCAGACCCCGCCTTCGCCGTGGGCTCCCTGTCAGGGGCGACTGTCGATGTCCTGACGCGTCTGACCGCTTTGATGGACACGCCGGCAGATGCAGCTCATCTTGCCCCTCTGTACACCCGGGAACTGCTATATCGCATAGGCCAAGGCCCGCAGGGCCATCTTCTGCGAGATGCGCTGCGTATAGGCGGCCAGACTGTGCAGGTTCAGCGTGCCATCGACTGGATCAAGGCTAACTTCCGGGAAAAGATAAGCATCGATAGGCTGGCAGATATTGCGGGTATGGGAGTAACGACATTTCACCGGCGCTTCAAATCGGTGACCAATCTCAGCCCCGGCGCCTACCACAAGATGGTCCGGCTTCACGAGGCGCGCAGACTCCTTCTTGATGCGCGGACAGTCTCAAGCGTCGCCTTTGCGGTTGGCTATGAAAGTGCTTCGCAGTTCAGCCGCGAATACGCTGCCTTGTTCGGTGCACCGCCTCGCAAGGACGTGCTGAGCGAGCAAAGCGGGCCAAGTCGTTGACGTGAAGTGATTGCTGTTCTGGAAATCTCATTCCAGCTCATCGAGCTACCCTTAGCGGCTCAGAAACAACTGCGAGTAAGTATGATTTCAAAGGCCGCTTTTGGCGCAAGAGCGACTTAAGACTCTTGCGCCAGAGACTTCATAATTCAATCGTCTCGGCAAGACGCAGTGCATCATCCACTTCGACCCCGAGGTATCGAACGGTCGTTTCAATTTTTGAATGCCCAAGAAGCAATTGCACAGCTCGCAAATTGCCGGTTTTTCGATATATCTGAGCTACCTTGGTGCGCCTGAGAGAATGTGTCCCATAGGCTCGATCATCGAGTCCTGCAGAACTGATCCATTTATGGACCATCCGGGCGTACTGCCGTGTCGAAAGGTGGGGTCGAATTGATGAACGCCCAAGGAATATAAAACTGGAATCAGTCGGTGGTCGCCCAAGTAGGTATTTTTCTAAAGACTGCCGGGTGACTTCAGTGATCTCGAACTGAACAGGTCGCTTTGTTTTCTGCTGAATTATGACGCCTCGCTCCCTCGCAAAACCACCGGAGGACACGTCTTCCACTTTCAGTCGCACCAGATCGCTGGCTCTGAGCTTGCTATCTATAGCAAGATTGAAGAGTGCGAGGTCGCGGATAGCCCCGCTCATTTCCAACCTGATCCGAATGGACCAGACCTGTCGGGGCAGAAGCGGTCGCTTTTGGCCCAACAGCTTACCCTTGTTCCACGCAGTATGTTCCGCAGGTCTCGGATCGGTGTTAGACATTACATTCCCTCCAGCCGCCCACCTCACCACAACGCCATCCTTGGCGTTGTCAGTATACAGAGGCTTGTGCATTTGGCCCAAAGCGGACGAGACGATGCCTAGCGTTATACTGCCAGAAGACGCAATAGTGCAGCAGACCCAATCGCGATCAAGACCGTCGGCAGCACCGGCAGCCTCGTTGCGACAATGGCTGTTATGCCAAGCGTTATGAGGTCGGACAAGCGACCCGACACGAACACGGGCGCTATGACGGTGATGAGAACGCAACCCGGAGCGCATTCCATGACGATCTTGATGCGTCCGCTGATGTCTCTGTGCTTCAACAGAAGATAGCCGCCGATGCGGGTCATGTAAGTGACAGCAGCCATCAGTACGATGGTCAGCAGGTAAAGCGGATCGATCATTCTGGCCTCGCGAGAAGATAGGCAGAGAGCACACCCGACAAGGCTCCCGCTGGCACGTACCAAGCCCCAGGCATGAACAGGTGGGTTGCGCCTGCGACAACCAGGCTGACTAGCCATGGGCGGGACGCCGCAACGCCTCTCCACATGCCCGCCAACATGAAAAGGAACACGGCCGGAAAGGCCATGTCGAACCCGTATCGGGTGACGTCTCCGAGCACAGGTCCGACGACAGCCCCGACCGTCGTGAAGACAATCCAGCTCGAATAGAGGCCGATGGCGACGCCGAAGAAATATCTGGTGTTGAGGGCCGTCCGATTGCGGCGTGCGTCGTCCAGACCCATAGCCCAGCTCTCGTCGCACATGAAAAACAGCACTAGGAAAGCCTTGCGACGGGATAGTCCGCGCATCAACGGCGCGAAGGCCGCCCCCATCAGCAGGTGGCGACTGTTGACGAGCAAGGCGACGGCAACGATCAACGCAATCTGCGGCGGCGATGTCCCCAGCGCCAGCGCCGCAAACTCCGATCCACCTCCGAAGTTCAGTCCCGTCATGAGTGCAACCTCCGCTGACGAGAAGCCCTTTTGCACCGCCTGCGCTCCTAGGACGAGCGCAAAGGGCACGAACCCAAGCATGATAGGCACCGCGTCCTTCAATCCACGAACGAAATGGTCAGGTGCCATGTCGGCTTGCAGTTCTGTTGGTTCAATGTCGTTCATGCTTGGCGTCCAAATTTTTATTGGCGTCTTGTAGCCCGATATGGTCGGCACCGGATTGCTTTCTGGTTCTCAAAAGTGGAAATGTTGGCATGGGATGCCTACAACTGGAGAAAGGACAGCATGGAATGGCACAGAGCCTAGATAGGATTGACCGAGCAATCCTCCGTATCCTCCAGAGCGACGGGAGGCTATTGAACACAGAGCTTGCCGACCGCGTCGGGCTCTCCCCTTCTCCATGTCTGAGAAGGGTGAAGTCGCTGGAGGAAAGCGGCGTTATCGATCGCTATGTGGCGTTGGTCGATCCTGCCAAAGTCGGCATGGGCTTTTCTGTTTTTGCGCGAGTGTGGTTGTCCGGGCAGGATGAAGAAACTGTGGATGGCTTTGTCGAGGCCGTGCAGAAGCTCCCGCAGATTGTTGAATGCCAGTTGATGGCGGGAGACTGCGACTTCATCCTTCGGGTCATCGCCCCTGACCTTGAGGGGTATCGCAAGTTCCAGACCGAGCATCTGGGTCGCATCAGGAACGTTCGCAACATCAAGACCGAAATCCCGATGCAAAAGATCAAACTAACGACGGAAATACCGATCTAAACCGGCCGCATTTATGTGACGGGTCGAGCGTCCAATTGGCGCAAAGCAGCCGTGACGACGGAGCAAGCTAAAGCCGATAGGGTGTTCCATCAC
>NZ_QLNF01000046.1:0-5973 GCF_003261015.1 Agrobacterium sp. MS2
TCGTTTCGTAGGACACGACGATGCCGCGCTCCAGCAGCATTTCTTCCACCAGCCGCAGGCTTAACGGGAACCGGTAATACAGCCAGACGGCATGGGCGATGATATGCGGTGGGAAACGGTGGTTCTTGTAGCTGATGGTCTGCGTGCTCATCACGTCCGGTTATCCGTCAACCGTTAAGCCACGAACAACGTGACAACGCCCTGGCGGCGGTGGAAATGCGCAAGCGGAACATCAGCCTTTGGGGGCGCTTACGGAAGTCAACCGGCGTCGCCCGGCCGACAGACGTCCATCACGCTGGCGACGGCATCGGTGTCACTGGCGTCTTGCCCTTGAAGTCGGTGATGATCTCGCCGATCAGCGCCCGTAGCCAGCGGTGTGCACGATCGTGCTGGCAGCGGACGTGCCAGGCCATCTCCACGGGAAAGCTGCCGAGGTCGACCGGCGCCGGCAATGCCTTCGTGCCTGCTTCCATCGAGCGATACAATGACCGCTTTGCGGTGACCCCTACCCGCCCCGAGTGAGCAGTTGCAGCCCAGATTACAGCTCGGATGAGTCGCAGTTCAGTGCCAGCATAGTCGTTCGTCGAGCCTTTCACGACATTCGCGTAGAGTATGTGTGGCGACGGCCGCAGCTATGAACGATAGGGCCGGGGGCCTGTGTTTTCAAATGTTTGTGAGCTAAAGCCGGACCTGTGGTTCGATTCCGTTCACATCAGGTTTTTTGTCAACGGTTCATTTTGTTGTCATCACAAAGCGTCCTTTTTTAGCGGATCCATGGTCCGAGCCCATCGCTTTGCCGGCTCGCTATCGAGCCTGTACAACCTCACATACGGTCGCCGCTCCAAACGGCAGCACCAATTTCCCGCTTTCGCGGGCGCGGGCTCAGGAGAACGGGACCAATCTCAAGACCGGCTCTTAGCCAAACGGAATCCCGGTCCGTTCACCTGGATCCGTCAGGGCTGATCACACCCTGAGGATTTGAATTCTCGTATCACAGGCACTTCCCGCCTCAGGGAGTTTTCATGATTGCACCTTCGATCACGACGCCGGAGCTCACGTATTTCCACAGCGCAACGAGCAGCTTGCGAGCCAGTGCCACAATCATCGGCTTTCTCAAACGGCCGCCGTTTTGTGCGATACGCTTCTTAAACCAGCAAGATAGCGTTGAGGTCGGTTGGCGCCGTAACCACAGCCATGCGAGCTCGACCATGGTTGCTCTTAGACGTGGATTTCCGGCTTTTGACACGCCCTGCTCGCGATTGACGTTACCGCTTTGCCAGGGGGAGGGGGCAAGGCCTGCATAAGATGCGATTTGGCGCCGGTTGTCGAAGTGGCGGAACAGGCCTTCCGTGTACAGTATTGTAGCGAATTCAGGCCCAATTCCTCGGATGCCCAAGAGAGCGGCCGCTTCTTTCGGCGTTTCCGGCGTCTCCTGAACGATCAAGGCATCTCGCTCGGCTTCGACAGCTTTGATCTGTGTGAGTATCAGTTCGAGGCGGTCAAGCTCTCTACAGACTTCGGCCTTCAGGTGTTTTGATAGCGGACGTCCATCGCCTGTCCGAAGCTCTTCCAGACGCTGCCGTCAATCCCGATTGACCGGCTCATAATCCCGTATTCTTTGTGTGAACAGCAGACCCTTTATCCGATTGACGTGGAAGACACGCTCCGCAATCAGCGTTTTCCGCTCCCGTCCAATCCGTCGGTTGTCTTCTTCCTCGGGCGAGAGAAGCTTCACCATTGAGCAGGCCCGCGGCTCGCCACGTTTCCATGCAATCAACGCGCGGATTAGAGTTTCTCCATCAAGACGATCAGTCTTCGCTCGACGATGTCGACGCGGCATGGCGATCGATCCGGCCTCGACAATGTGGCTTTCTATCCACGCTTCCTTGTCGATTACCCGGCCTAGCCAGAAGCCATCCAGTCCGGCTTCCGGACTTACGACCAACGGGTACAGTCTGTCCTTCCGCCGTTTTGCTTTCTGGCGAAGCGCAGTGAAACATTCGAACAGGCCAATTAAATCACCTCCCGCCACGGTGTGGCGAGACATCTTCTCGCTACAAGGCGACAGAGCTGTCACCAGCCAGGTCGACTTGCTTAATTCCAAGGAGATGAAAATTGCGCCAAGATCGACGAGAGTGCCGGTCGGCGCTTGAGATTGATCTGCTGTCATCGGCATGGTTGGCCTCCAGAGAGTTTTCTAGCGACCTCACTCTGCCACGGTGCAGGCCGCTACTCACCCCTGATGGATCTCAAGTGACTGGATTTTGAGTCGAGGTGTACAGTTTTGCTGCGTTGCATGATTAACTTTTTCCTTTAATCGTTATAACTAGATTGCATGTCAAACGCACTACGATTGGCGAGTGGGCGGTTTGGCCGCGTCGCTCTGCTCGATATGGATCGTCCTCTTGTGCGGCATGCCCATCCGCACTGTCATGTCCTCCTAAAGGTTGAGGGAGTGGACACGCGCTTCAGCGTGGGCGAACGAACGGTCGTGCTCACAAATGAGCAGCCGGCTAGTAGTGCTGCGGTGGCGCGGCAACCGACGTCTGCCCGGCGTCCAGTTCTTCCGCTCGGAGCACGAGATCAACCGGCAGCAAACATCCCTAAAGTTTAAGGACCCGACGATCCGGCAAGCGCTCGCGCTGTGTCGATGATGGCTGTTCGCAGCCATCTGTGCGCGGGATCATGACGATATCGCACATGCCATGCCAGTTCGACCGGGAAGGTTCCCAGATCGACAGGAGCGGGAAGCACCTTGAGGCGGGCGTCGCGTTCAAGTCCGCGGCAGACTAGCATTGGCAATGTCGCGCAATAATCAGTGACGGCAATCATCTCGGGGACGGCGAGAAAATGCGTTACAGAGACGGCAACCTCACGCTTTAAGTTCTGCTTTCCCAACGCCTGGAAAACACCGGCCCGGATTCGACCGGGCGGAAGCACGTTGACATGCTTGAGGCTCTCGTATTGGTCCCGGGAGAGGTTGTCGCCGACATCCGGATGATCCCTCCGAACGATGCAGGCAAGCCCGTCGTCCATCAGATGCTGAACGACGAGATTATCCGGAGGGTCGACGATCCTTCCCAGTACCATCGCGGTGGTCCCTGAAATCACGCCGGTCTCGGCGAGATCATTGCCGAATGGTGTCATGCGAAGTTTGATGGCAGGAGCCTGGTCCCGCAGCCTCGCGACCAGTGCCGGCATCAGCACCAGTTCCACGTAGCTGTTCGGCGCAATTACAAAATGGCGCTCCGCGTCGGCGGGGTCGAAATCCTGCTGATGGATCACCACCTCGTCGAGTTGCACCAGAGCGGCCTCGATCGTCGGCCCGATCTCCTCCGCGAGCTGCGTCGGTTTGATGCCGTACCTCTCGCGGATGAACAACGGATCGCGGAGGAGATCGCGCAGGCGATTGAGCGAGTTCGAGAGTGCCGGCTGGGTTATCCCAAGTCGGCTGGCGGCACGCGTGACGCTACGCTCCTCCATGAGTGCAACGAAGACCGGCAAAAGGTTGAGGTCGTACTTCATCGAGATATATTCTCACACGAATATCTAAGATCAAAGAAGTAAATTTCTTAAATATCTCGTTCGGTCCCATCTTTGTTTTATCGAAAGGCCGATGCGGCTGATCGAAATCGGCCCAACTCAGCCGCGGCCAGTGAAAACCTCGGCATGACCAAAGGATACGACGATGAACGTTCTTATGGTGCTGACTTCCCACGACGAGCTCGGCGATACCGGCAAGAAGACTGGTTTTTGGTTGGAAGAACTCGCCGCTCCCTACTATGTCTTCAAGGACGCCGGGGCCGAAATCACGTTTGCTTCGCCAAAAGGTGGCCAGCCGCCGCTTGACCCCAAGAGCAACGAGCCTGGTTTCCGGACGGACGACACCCGTCGCTTCGAGGCCGACGCAGAGGCCAATGCTCAGCTTGCTGCGACTGTGCGCCTTGACGGCGTCGACGAGAAGGATTTTGACACGGTCTTTTATCCTGGCGGCCACGGGCCGATGTGGGACTTAGCAGAAGACGAGAATTCGATCCGACTCATCGAGTCATTCATAGCAGCCGGCAAGACGATCGCGCTAGTCTGCCACGCTCCGGGCGTTCTGCATCGGGTGACCAATCCCGACGGCAAGCCGTTCGTCCAGGGTCGCTACGTCACGGGCTTCACTAACACTGAAGAAGAGGCCGTTGGCCTGACCAGGGTCGTGCCGTTCCTGGTCGAGGACGAACTCATCAGCTTGGGCGCGGTGTACTCCAAGGTCAAGGACTGGGGCGTTCACACCGTGGTCGATGGCCAACTCATCACCGGCCAGAATCCGGCGTCCTCGGCTGAGGCCGCTGAAGCGCTCGTGGCCGCTCTGAACCAGACGCCGTCGCGGGTCGCCTGAACAGCAATCCAGCATCGCGGTCGGCGGCCGTGCCCAGCAAGATCGGATACGCAATGACCACGCTTTCCCTCAAACAGGCTCGCGAGATGATCGATAGATCGATCGCAGCAGCCGATGCCATGAACGTAGCCCGCTCGATCGCGATAACAGAGTCGACGGGTCACCTCCTGGCTTTCGCATGTCAGGACACGGCGATGCCGGGCTCGGCCGAGCCAACGGCGTTCCCCTGAACGCGCTCGACGTTTCCACAATCTATGGCGGTGCCGCGAAGAGCTTCACCGACTACTTGACCTATCGGACCTAGGTACCGGACACGGCTGCTCGGTAATTTCAACGAATGGAGATGAACATGAACGAAGGAATCGAAAACAAGGTCATCCTGATAACGGGTGGCAGCACTGGCCTCGGTGCTGAAACTGCCCGGCTGCTCGCCGGTCGTGGCGCCAAGGTTGCGGTCGCGGCCCGCCGCAAGGACCGGCTGGACGATGTCGTGGCGGAAATCGCGGCGGCTGGTGGCACGGCCAAGGCCTATGCGCTGGACGTCACCGCCAAGGACCAGGTCGAGGCGGTAGTTGCCAGCGTCGTGGCCGATTTCGGTCGCCTCGACGTCCTAATCAACAATGCCGGTCTGATGCCGATCCGCCCCATGTCTGAGGTGAATACCGACGAATGGGATCAGATGATCGACGTGAACCTGAAAGGTGTTCTCTATGGCATCGCCGCCGCGCTCCCGCGCTTCCTTGCGCAGGAGAGCGGGCACATCATCAACCTCAGCTCCGTCGCCGGCATCAAGGTCTTTGCTCCGGGTGGCACGGTCTACTCAGGCACCAAGTTCGCGGTCAGTGCAATCTCGGAAGGACTACGCCAGGAAGTCGGCGACAAGGTGCGCGTGACCTCAATCGAGCCGGGCGCCGTAGAAAGCGATCTCAAGCTCGGCACATCTGGCACCGCCACGGAGACGGTGCTCGACTTCTACAAGCAGGCAATTCCTGCGTCGTCGGTCGCACGCGCGATCGCTTTTGCGGTCGAGCAACCGGCCAACGTTGACGTGAACGCCGTCGTGCTGCGGCCGACCAGCCAGCAGTTCTGAGCCGGTTCGGTGCGCCGGGAAGACCGCGCCTGACACTTAACTCAAGTGCGGAGGTCGTCCGACCTCCGCACCCGATCACTATCCTGACCCTTTCCACCGGGATGCCCGCGGAATCTTGGCAAGTCCATGTGATGGCCAGAACTTCACACAAGGACTTTTCTAAATGTCTGTTTTAACTTCGGATCACCCAACGTCGAAAACCTCTGTCCCGCACCTTTGTTTTCATTCAAAGGAGCCGACGATGACCACTTACGACCACATCAACGAACTGCGCGCCGAACTTGCAGCGGCGATCGACCAGGCCGAGCGTCAGCAGATCGCAGCCGAGCTGGCGGCGGCTGAAGCGAAGCTTGACGAAGAAGAGGCCGCATTCGATGCGCTAATCAGCGCTGAGCCGCGCCACTAGGGCGGCTCTTTCGGATGCCCTTGTGTGATCTATGTTCAATGGCCGGCATCACATCTCGCTTTGCCGCCCCGTATGAACGCAGTTTATCGG
>NZ_QLNF01000004.1:0-42036 GCF_003261015.1 Agrobacterium sp. MS2
ATTTTTTGGGGGGCCTTGGTGTGTGTGGCTTTACCCCCTCTGCCCTGCCGGGCATCTCCCCCTCAAGGGGGGAGATCGGCAGGAAGCGCTACCGCCACTTCATTCGCAAACGTTGAGATGGGGGGAGACCTATCCGCGAGTCGATCTCCCCCCTTGAGGGGGAGATGCCCGGCAGGGCAGAGGGGGGTAAAGCCGCACACACCGAAGCTCACCAATGCCGCCCGTCGCAAGAGCCGCAGCAAACGCCGAGCGCCCGTTACTCCGCGTGTTCCACCGCCATCGCCCCTTCGGCAATGAAATCCGGATTGGCCAGCGCATCCTCGCCATCGCCCTTCACCGCATAGGTTAGCGGAAGGCCCGAGCAGTCCAGCGTCCGGCCGCCGGCGGCGCGCAGCACGGCGTCGCCCGCCGCCGTGTCCCACATCATGGTGCGGCTGAAGCGCGGGTAGATATCGGCGGCACCCTCCGCCAGCATGCAGAATTTCAGCGACGAGCCGACAGAAATACAGTCCTTCAGTCCATGTTCGGCCACGAAGGCTTCCGTTCGTGCGGTGCAGTGCGAGCGGCTGATCAGCGCCACGGGGGAAGCGCCGCGCTGGCGGGCCCGGATGGGGTGGCGCGACAGGATGACGCCTTCGGCCGATATGGCGAGTTTTTCGGCGGCGTTGCCCTCGCCGGTCCACGCCTGTCCGCGACAGGGGGCGTAAACCACACCGGCCACCGGAGCGCCGTTGCGGATGAGCGCGATGTTGACGGTGAAATCATCCTTGCCGGAAATGAACTCCTTGGTTCCATCCAGCGGATCGACGAGAAAGAACTCCGCTCCGGTTTCCGGCAGGATGCCACTCGACACGGCCTCTTCGGCAACCACCGGTATATCGGAAAAATGGGCGGCCAGGGCCGCAAGAATGATCGCTTCGGCACGCTGATCGGCTTCCGTCACCGGCGAGCAGTCATCCTTGTACGACACATGCGGGCCGGCACGGTGGACCGCCATGATGGCCTGCCCGGCGTCCAGCGCCGCTTTCGTCAATATGTCGATCATCTCTTTGCCAATTGAATCCCGTCTGCGGGATATCGCCGTTCCGATCTTCGCTACTCCTTTGCCCGCTGCCCGTCAAATAATGGCGTTGGACAATGCTAAAATAAGCATTCGACCGTCATTTTTTCAGCACTTCCTGCCAAAATCATGGCTCTTCTGATCGTGAAAGCGGCAGCTGGTGTGGAAATTCCAAATTTTGTGCAGGATCGCCCGTTTTTGACTTCACATTTTTAACGAACACGATATGCATTTTGAGGGTGGGGGTCTGCCTGCAAGGGCGCCCCTATAATTAACATAACGAGGCGTGGCCCATTTGAGGTCGTGCCCGGGGGAAAGACATGGAGTATTTTATCCAGCAGCTCATAAACGGGCTGACTCTTGGATCGATCTACGGCCTCATCGCTATCGGCTATACGATGGTTTACGGCATCATCGGCATGATCAACTTCGCCCATGGCGATATTTTCATGCTCGGCGGCTTCGCCGCGCTGATCGTTTTCCTGATCGTGACATCCTTTGTCGCCGGCATTCCGGTGGCGCTTCTTCTGCTTCTGATGATGGTTGTCGCCATGCTGATGACCGGCCTGTGGAACTGGGTGATCGAACGCGTCGCCTACCGCCCGCTCAGAGGCTCCTTCCGTCTTGCGCCGCTGATCACTGCCATCGGCATGTCGATCGCGCTGTCCAACTTCATTCAGGTCACGCAGGGTCCACGCAACAAGCCGATCCCGTCGCTGGTGACCGAAAGCTATCATTTCGGCGCCATCACCGTGTCGCTGAAGCAGCTGATCATCATGGTCGTCACCTCGGTGCTGCTCTTCGCCTTCTGGTATATCGTCAACAAGACCCCGCTCGGCCGGGCGCAGCGCGCCACCGAACAGGATCGCAAGATGGCGGCGCTGCTCGGCGTTGATGTCGACAAGACCATCTCCATCACCTTCATCATGGGTGCAGCACTCGCCGCGGTCGCCGGCACCATGTATCTGATGTATTATGGTGTTGCCTCTTTCAGCGACGGCTTCATTCCCGGCGTCAAGGCATTTACCGCAGCCGTTCTGGGCGGCATCGGCTCGCTGCCGGGCGCTGTTCTCGGCGGCCTCCTGATCGGCCTGATCGAATCGCTGTGGTCGGCCTATTTCTCCATCGCCTACAAGGATGTCGCGGCTTTTGGCATCCTGGCTTTCGTGCTGATCTTCAAGCCGACCGGCATCCTCGGTCGCCCGGAAGTCGAGAAGGTGTGATCCCATGGCCAATATCGCTTCCGAAAACACCTCTTCCGGCCCCAGCCTGATGGCGACAGCCGTGAAGGAGGGCCTGATTGCGGGCGTCATCTCGTTCGGCATGTTCATTCTTTATGTCGGCATCGTCACCTATCAGGACATCAACAACCAGCTGATCTGGGGCACGCGCTGGGGCCTTCTGGCGATCTTCGTCGCCGTTGCCGCCATCGGCCGCTTCCTTATGGTCGGCTTTATCAAGCCGTCGCTGGATCGTCGCAAGCTGGCCAAGGCCAAGAGCGGCGTTTTGGAGATTTCCGAGGAAAAGGGCTTTTTCCACAAGCACTTTCTGAAGCTGGCGCTGGTTCTGCTGCTGCTTTATCCCGTTATCGCGGTGCAGCTCTTCGGTTTCCAGGGCTCACTGAAATTCGTCGACAATTTCGGCATCCAGATCCTGATCTATGTGATGCTGGCCTGGGGGTTGAACATCGTCGTCGGCCTCGCCGGCCTGCTCGATCTCGGCTACGTCGCCTTTTATGCGGTGGGCGCCTATTCTTATGCGCTGCTCTCCAGCCAGTTCGGCCTCTCGTTTTGGGTGCTGCTGCCCGTTGCCGGCATTCTGGCAGGCTTCTGGGGCATCATCCTCGGCTTTCCGGTGCTGCGCCTGCGCGGCGACTATCTGGCAATCGTCACGCTCGCCTTCGGTGAAATCATCCGTCTCGTGCTGCTCAACTGGACGGATGTGACCAAGGGCACTTTCGGTATTTCCGGCATCGCCAAGGCGTCGATCTTCGGCATCTGGTCGTTCGATGTCGGCGCGCCGAACAATTTCGCCAAGGCGTTCGGCCTGTCGATGTCCTCAGCCTATTACAAGATCTTCCTGTTCTACGTGATCCTGCTGCTGTGCATGCTGACGGCCTATGTCACCATCCGCCTGCGCCGCATGCCCATCGGCCGGGCGTGGGAAGCGCTGCGTGAGGACGAGATCGCCTGCCGTTCGCTCGGCATCGATACGGTCATCACCAAGCTCACCGCTTTTGCCACGGGCGCAATGTTCGGCGGTTTTGCCGGCTCCTTCTTCGCCGCCCGTCAGGGGTTCGTTTCGCCGGAAAGCTTCGTGTTCCTCGAATCCGCCGTCATTCTCGCCATCGTCGTTCTCGGCGGCATGGGCTCGCTGACCGGCATTGCCATTGCGGCGCTCGTCATGGTCGGCGGCACCGAGCTTCTGCGCGAAATGGAGTTCCTGAAGCATGTCTTCGGGCCCGATTTCACGCCGGAACTCTATCGTATGCTGCTGTTCGGGCTTGCCATGGTCATCGTCATGCTGTTCAAGCCGCGCGGTTTCGTCGGCTCGCGTGAACCCACGGCTTTCCTTAAAGAACGCAAGGCCGTCTCCGGCAGCTTTACCAAGGAAGGTCACGGTTGATGGCTTCCGGAACAACAACAATGACACCCAATACCACTGGCGACACGATCCTCAAGGTCGAACATCTCTCGATGCGCTTTGGCGGCCTTATGGCCATCAACGACTTCTCCTTCGAGGCGAAGCGCGGCGAGATCACGGCCTTGATCGGCCCGAACGGTGCGGGCAAGACCACGGTCTTCAACTGCATCACCGGCTTCTACAAGCCCACCATGGGCATGATCACCATGCGCCAGCAGGATGGCGAGACGCATCTACTCGAGCGCCTGCCGGATTTCGAAATCACCAAGAAGGCAAAGGTGGCGCGCACCTTCCAGAACATCCGCCTGTTTTCGGGCCTGACCGTTCTGGAAAACCTGCTGGTGGCGCAGCACAATGCGCTGATGAAGGCCTCGGGTTACACGATCCTCGGCCTTCTCGGCCTGCCCGCATACCGGCGGGCGGTGGATGCCTCTATCGAAAAAGCCAAATACTGGCTGGAAAAGGCCGATCTGATCGATCGCGCCGACGATCCGGCGGGCGATCTGCCCTATGGCGCGCAGCGCCGCCTGGAAATCGCCCGCGCCATGTGCACGGGGCCGGAACTGCTGTGCCTCGATGAGCCGGCCGCCGGTCTCAATCCGAAGGAATCCCTGGCGCTCAACACGCTGCTGCGCGGCATCCGCGACGAGGGTACGTCGCTGCTCCTCATCGAGCACGACATGTCCGTGGTGATGCAGATTTCCGACCACGTGGTGGTTCTGGAATACGGTCAGAAGATTTCCGACGGCACGCCGGACCATGTGAAGAACGACCCGAAGGTCATCGCCGCCTATCTGGGTGTCGAGGATGATGAAGTGGAAGACGTGATTGCGGAAGAACTCGACGGAGGAGCGGCCTGATGTCCGGTGAACCGCTTCTGAAAGTCCAGGGTGTCGAAACCTATTATGGCAATATCCGGGCTCTGGCCGGTGTCGATGTCGAAGTCAAGAGGGGCGAAATCGTCAGCCTGATCGGCGCCAATGGCGCTGGCAAGTCGACGCTGATGATGACCATCTGCGGCAGCCCGCAGGCGCGCGCCGGCCAGGTGATCTTCGATGGCGAGGACATTACCCAGCTGCCGACCCATCTGATCGCCCGCAAGCGCATCGCCCAATCACCGGAAGGCCGCCGGATTTTCCCGCGCATGACAGTGCTGGAAAACCTGCAGATGGGCGCCAATCTCGATAACCTGAAATATTTCAAGGAAGACGTCGAGAAGATCTTCGTGATGTTTCCGCGCCTGAAGGAGCGTCAGAGCCAGCGCGGCGGCACGCTTTCCGGCGGCGAGCAGCAGATGCTCTCCATCGGCCGCGCGCTGATGGCGCGTCCGAAGCTCCTGCTGCTGGACGAGCCTTCGCTGGGTCTCGCTCCGCTGATCGTCAAGGGCATTTTCGAGGCGATCAAGAAACTCAATCAGGAAGAGGGTCTGACCGTCTTCCTCGTGGAGCAGAACGCCTTCGCCGCGCTCAAGCTTTCCGACCGCGCTTATGTGATGGTCAACGGCAAGGTGACGATGAGCGGTTCGGGCAAGGAACTGCTCGCCGATCCGCAGGTACGCGCCGCCTATCTCGAAGGCGGACGGCACTGAAAGATTTTACTTGCGCCGGAAATTTTGCGGCGCAAGACTGCAAACGGCGGTCCGTCATCCTTTTGGTCAAAACCTGAAGGATCCATGGCGGGGCGTAAACAATAAAATGCCCGGCGGCAAACGACGGGACGACAGACAAGGCAGGGCCTGGGTATTCAGCCCGGCACTGATGGGGAAAGAGATGCAGGGCCTTTTTTTCGAGACGGATAACGGCGTGCGGTATGTTCTGCGCGCGTTGGTTGTTCTTCTGGGTTTCTGGACGGCTTGGCGCACCGGCAAATCCGTTGCCGACGGCTGGGGTGGTTATACGCGGGTGGTGATCTACACGCTCGCGCTCGGCGTGGTGATGCGGTTTTTGCATCACGCGCTGTTCGATGGGCCGTTCATCAACGGCTTCTACTACGTGTTTGACGTCGTTCTTCTTCTGGTTTTTTCCAGCATCGGTTTCCGCATGCGCCGGACGAGCCAGATGGTCAATAATTACTATTGGCTCTACGACCGCACGTCGGCATTTTCCTATAAAAAGAAAAATTGACAGCCGGTATTTTCCGGGGTCACTAATACTCGGCAGAGTGGAACGTTTCCTGTTCGGTTAAGGTGGGTACTGAACAGGTCCTCGCAAACAACCCATCCAAAGGAACTGGGAGTAAAGTAATGAAGAAGTCTCTTCTTTCCGCTGTCGCGCTGACCGCCATGGTCGCGTTTGGCGGTTCGGCCTGGGCCGATGTCGTGATCGCCGTCGGCGCACCGCTGACCGGCCCGAACGCTGCTTTCGGCGCTCAGATCCAGAAGGGTGCCGAACAGGCTGCGAAAGACATCAATGCCGCCGGCGGCATTAATGGCGAGCAGATCAAGATCGTGCTGGGCGACGACGTATCCGACCCCAAGCAGGGTATTTCGGTCGCCAATAAATTCGTCGCTGACGGCGTGAAATTCGTTGTCGGTCACTTCAACTCCGGCGTTTCCATTCCGGCGTCCGAAGTTTACGCCGAAAACGGCATTCTCGAAATCACGCCTGCCGCGACCAACCCCGTGTTCACCGAGCGCGGTCTGTGGAACACGTTCCGCACCTGCGGCCGTGACGACCAGCAGGGCGGCATCGCCGGCAAGTATCTTGCCGATCATTTCAAGGACGCCAAGATCGCCATCATTCACGACAAGACGCCTTACGGTCAGGGCCTTGCCGATGAAACCAAGAAGGCAGCCAATGCCGCCGGCGTGAAGGAAGCCATGTACGAAGGCGTGAATGTCGGCGACAAGGACTTCTCGGCGCTGATCTCCAAGATGAAGGAAGCCGGCGTTTCCATCATCTACTGGGGCGGCCTGCACACCGAAGCCGGCCTCATCATCCGCCAGGCGGCTGACCAGGGCCTGAAGGCCAAGCTCGTCTCGGGCGACGGTATCGTATCGAACGAACTGGCTTCCATCGCCGGCGACGCCGTCGAAGGCACGCTCAACACCTTCGGTCCTGATCCGACACTGCGCCCTGAAAACAAGGAACTGGTAGAGAAGTTCAAGGCCGCCGGTTTCAACCCGGAAGCCTATACGCTCTACTCCTATGCAGCCCTGCAGGCGATCGCCGGCGCTGCCAAGGCAGCCGGTTCCGTGGAGCCTGAAAAGGTTGCCGAAGCGCTGAAGAAGGGTAGCTTCCCGACGGCGCTCGGCGAGATCTCCTTCGACGAGAAGGGTGACCCGAAGCTTCCTGGCTATGTCATGTACGAGTGGAAAAAGGGTCCGGACGGCAAGTTCACCTACATCCAGCAGGGCAGCTAAGCCTTTTGCGGCCCCCTATCGAAGCCCGGCATCGCTGCCGGGCTTTTCTTTTGCGCGACAGGAGCCACACTGGAGACAATAAGGCGAGAGACAAAACCTCCCGAAAACTGCAATGAGGGGTGGCAATGGCGATGAAACGGATGGTGTCTCCAATCCTTGGTCTTGCCATGCTGGCGGTTGTGCTCGGTGGCGTTCATCTCTTCAGCAAATCCCGGACGACGCAATTGTTCGGGGATATCATTCCGAGGGTCGAGACGCCGAAGCCGATGGTGGCCCTGACGTTTGACGACGGGCCCTCGGTGCGTTTCACGCCTGAGGTCCTGGCGATCCTGAGGGAACACGGGATCAAAGCGACCTTTTTCCTGACGGGCAAGGAAACTGAAGAAAACCTGCCGCAGGCCCGCATGATCGTCAGCGATGGCCATCAGGTTGGAAACCACAGCTATACGCATTCCAACATGGCCTTGATGGGGTCCGCGCGGATCAGGGACGAGATCGAGCGCACCGATGCGGCCATTCGGACTGCGGGTCATAAAGGTGAGATCATGTTCCGCCCGCCCTATGGCAAGAAGCTGCTCGGCTTGCCATGGTATCTATACCGGCATGACCGGAAAACAATCATGTGGGATGTTGAGCCGGAATCCTATCCAGATATCGCCGAGGATGCAGCGGCTATTGCGAAGCACGTTATCGAGCACACGAAAAACGGCTCGATCATCATCATGCATGTCATGTATCGCAGCCGCGTGGCTTCACGGCAGGCCTTGCCGCTGATCATCGATGGACTGCGTCAGCGCGGGTTCGAGTTCGTGACCGTGTCGCAGCTGCTGGAAAATCGCTGAGACAGCTGCGCCCCATCCAGCCGCTCCAAAATGAAGTCAGCACGCTCTTCGACGCCTGATTTCGGAAGGACGACGGTCTCATAGTCAAGGGCTTGATAATCCCTGACGAGACGGTCGTATTCGGCCACGGCCGCGGCAAAATCATGCCGACGCTCCGTGTCTGCCCGATAGATTTCCGGCCAGGGCGGGGTAAGGAAGACCAGCCTGTTATAGCGATGTTCGCGTTGCAGCGTTTCGATGACGGGGTCACCGCTGACCTCGCGTAGAGCCGAGGCGGCGTCGATCAGGCCGCGATCGAAGAAGACGGTGCCGTGCTCTGGTGCTTTCTGACGGTCTTCAAGCGCCACAGAAATGGCGCGACGCGCGAAGGCTTCGAGGTCTATCCATGGCAGGGCGGCGCCACCGTTGCGGGTTTCTTCGATGACGATGCGGCGGCCGGGTTCCTCCACGGTGGCGAAACCGCGCCGGGCGAGCTCGGCGAGAAGTGTGGATTTTCCGCCGCCGGAGCAACCGGAGAGGATGATGAAACGGTTCATGGGGGTGCGTTCCTGTGTTGGGGTTCAGGGTAGGGGGTGGTGATTTTTTGGAAGGGGGTACCGCGCGTTTCTTCTCCCCGCCGGGGAGAAGGTGGCCCGAAGGGCCGGATGAGGGGGCAAGCTCTCGGTCTTATCGCTACCCTTGCCCCCTCATCCCGCTGCCGCGGACTTCTCCCCGGCGGGGAGAAGAAACAAGGGGTTACCGCTCGTTCAACAAGCAGAATTTGCGTATTTGAGCGAGAATGTGTCGGAAGAGCCTACCATAATTTGGCGAGTCGTCACCCCTGATGCAGAATATGCGCCGCCTTGACCGCGGCAGAGGCGCGGTTCTCCACGCCGAGCTTCACGTAGATCTGTTCGAGATGCTTGTTCACCGTCCGGGCGGACAGGCCGAGAATATCGCCGATATCGCGGTTGGACTTGCCCTTGGCGATCCACAAAAGCACTTCCGACTCCCGCGTCGTCAGCGCGAAATGCTCTTTCAGAAGGTGGTCATCCGACTTTTCGTTGGCGGCGGTCAGGCGAAACAGATGCTCATCCGGGCCCATCGCGCCGAGGAAGGAGAGCTGCAAGGCCGGGCGTCCGGCCTGGGTGATCGTCAGCGGTGCATCGCGACCGGTTTCCGACGCCGCCCTTTCGCCAAGCCAGCGGCCGATATGGCTGACGACGATTTCCATGCCATCATCCCGGCCGGTCGCAGCGTTGACAAGCCGTGTTGCCTGGGGTGTTGACCAGTGGATGGCTCCATTGGCGCGCACGGCAAGCAGATGTCGGCCGGCGGCGTCAAGCGCCACGCGGGCGCTTTGCGCGGAACGGGCATTGGAAAGATGCACGCGTATGCGGGCGCGCAGCTCATCGATATTGATCGGCTTGGTCAGATAATCGACGCCACCGGAGTCCAGCGCCCGCACCACATGTTCGGTCTCGGTCAGTCCCGTCATGAAAATGACGGGCACCTGCGCTACCGCCGCATTGGCCTTCAGGCGGCGGCAGGTTTCGAAACCGTCCATGGTGGGCATGACGGCGTCGAGCAGGATGATATCGGGCGTAATGCGTTCTGCAATGTTGAGCGCGGCCTGTCCCGATGTGGCGATGAGGGCGGAAAAGCCGGACTGTTCCAGCGCATCGGTGAGGAAACCGAGCGCTTCCGGGCTGTCATCCACCAGCAATACGATGTCTCTCGGGGCCGCCGCCTGAGCGCTCATGCCTTGAGGTCTCCCCTGTCACTGTCTTCGAACCGCTTGAGAAAATGCGCGTAACCGGCCAGATCGAAAGCCTGCACATAGGCGCCGAGCTCCTGCGTGAAGGGCAGGTTTTCCGTGTTGCGGGCAAGATCGGCGAGTTTCGCTTCGATGCCGCGTATGTAGCCTATTTCGCCCAGCCGCTGCAAATCCTGGATGTGGATGGCTCCCGGATGGACGATCTCGGCTGGCGGCTGCGGCTCCGGCGCGGGCGGCAGGTCGGTATCGTAAATCCATTTCAGCCCGAGATGCACGGCGAGCCTGTCGCAGAGGTGGCGGATATCGACCGGCTTGGCGATGGCGTCGTTGTGATTGTCATCGCCGGCGCCCGCGACAGTGCCGTCCCCTATATTGGCTGAGAGCATGATGAGCGGGGCCGTCTGACCCGCCTCGCGCAGTTTCGTCACCAGCTGCCAGCCGGTCATGCCGGGCATGGAAATATCGATGAGGAAAAGATCGGGCTTCACCCCTTCGATAAGGGTGAGGCATTCGGGGCCGGATTGCGCCGTCAGCACGACGAAATCGAGCGGCGAAAGCACCTGCCGCATCAGCTCGCGATGATCCTCGTTGTCATCGACCACGACGATGGTGCGGCGTGGACCGGAATAGGAGCGGATGGTCTTTTCCGGCGCTGGCGTCGTGTTTGGCCGGTGGACGGCGGATAGCATGAGGCGCACGCGGAAGGTTGAGCCTTTGTCCTTTTCGCTGGAGACGGAAATTTCGCCGCCGAGCGTATTGGTCAGAAGCCTTGTAATCGTCAGACCGAGGCCAAGCCCTGGCATCGGCCGCACGCTCTCGGCCTCGCCACGCTGAAAGGGTTCGTAGATGCGGGCGAGGTCCTTTTCCGCAATGCCGCGGCCGGTATCGGACACGGTGAAGCTCGCCACCTGGCTGCGATAACCGACATCGAATGTGACGGCGCCATGATCGGTGAACTTGATGGCGTTGGAAAGCAGGTTCACGAGGATCTGGCGCAGCCGCTTTTCATCGGTTCGCACATATTGCGGCAGAGCCGGCGAGCGGTCGTGGCGGAATTCCAGCCCCTTGGCCTGCGCCTGCGGGCGGAACATATCGACGATCTGGTCGAGGAAATCCTGAATGTTGATCTCGTTGGAATAGACCTGCAGGCGGCCCGCCTCGATCTTGGAAATATCGAGAAGCCCATCGATCAGACCCGAGAGGTGGTCTGCCGAGCGGCGGATGACCTTGATCGCCGATTGCCGGGGAGGGGGAATGGTCTCGTCGCGCTCGAGGATCTGGGCATAGCCGAGAACGGCATTCAGCGGTGTGCGCAATTCGTGACTGAGGCCCACGACATAACGGCTCTTGGCGCGGTTGGCGGCCTCAGCCGTTTCCTTGGCGTCCTGAAGGGCTGCATCTGTCTTCTTGTGGGCGGCGATTTCCTTCAAGAGCAGCGTGTTCTGGCGGGAGGATTCCTCTTCCGCCACCACCCGGCTGTCATGGGCAAGGACGAGGAACCAGCAGACGATGCCGGCAATGACGGCGAAGACGAAAAACACGATGAGGATGGTGCGGTTCACCACATCTGCCGTTTCCGGCGAGGCCGTGCCGACCTGATGCGCGATCATGGCGAGAATGCCGCCGATTGTGGTGACGGCAATCGCCGCCGCCATGCCGTAACGTCCGAGGCGGGTGGCGAGTTTTGCCACCAGCTGTCTCGGCAGGAAGGTCTTGGCGACGGTGGCGACCTGATAGTTCAGCTTCGCCTTGGGTTTGCACATGTCATGGCAGCGGCTGTCCAGCGAGCAGCAGAGCGAACAGATCGGCGCGGCATAGGCCGGGCACCAGGCCATGTCCTCAGGCTCGAAAGGGTGCTCGCAGATGGAGCAGGTGATGCTGCTTTCTTCGCGCCATTGCTGGCGCGGCTTGCGGGCAAGGTAGAATTTGCCCTTGGTGCCCCAGGCAATCAGCGGCGAGGCGATGAAGGCGACGATGAGGGTGAGATAGGGCGCAAGCGAAGCTGCGAGCGGACCGAAGGTGCCGAAATGCGCCATCAGCGCAATGGTGGCCGAAAGCGTCATGGAGCCGACGCCGACGGGATTAATGTCGTAGAGATGGGCGCGCTTGAACTCGATGCCGGGCGGGGCAAGGCCGAGCGGCTTGTTGATGAAGAGATCGGCCGAGATGGTGCAGAGCCACGCCATGGCGATGATCGAGAAGATGCCGAGTGTTTCTTCGAGCAGCCTGTAGATGCCGAGTTCCATCAACAGCAGCGCAATCGCCACATTGAACACCAGCCAGACGACGCGACCGGGGTGGCTGTGGGTAAGCCGCGAGAAGAAATTCGACCAGGCGAGCGAACCCGCATAGGCGTTCATGACGTTGATCTTCAGCTGCGAGACGACCACGAAAGCGACCATCAGCAGCATAGCCGCCGTCTGGTTTGGGATCATATAACCGAAGGCGGTGAGATACATTTGCGCCGGATCGGCGGCGCGATCCACCGAGACGCCGGAGCTGAAGGTCAGCACGACAAGGAATGAACCGGCCAGCAGCTTCGGCACACCCACGACGACCCAACCGGCACCAGCGAGAAAGACGGCTATGCGGTGGCGAAGCCTACTCTGGCCTTCGGCCGGCAGAAAGCGCAGGAAATCGACCTGTTCGCCGATTTGCGACATCAAAGCCAGAATGACGGCCGAGGCTGCGCCGAATTCCACGAGATTGAAATCCGCGACGGTGCCGGGCGGGCCGGACGCATGGTGAATGCCGGCAAAGGCGCGCCAGAGATCGTATTTCTCCCAGTCCATCAAGGCGATGAAGATGAAGGGCAGGATGTTGAGGACGATCCAGAAGGGCTGGGTGATGATCTGGAAACGGCTGATAAGCCGCACGCCATGGGTGACGAGCGGAATGACCATGACGGCGGAGATGATGTAGCCGATCCAGAGCGGAATGCCGAGCGCCAGTTCCAGCGCGCCGGACATGATCGACGCCTCGATGGCAAAGAGCATGAAGGTGAAGGCGGCGTAAATCAGCGAGGTAATGGTGGAGCCGATGTAACCGAAGCTTGCGCCGCGTGTCAGCAGATCGATATCGACGCCGTGGCGGATGGCATAACGGCTGATCGGCAGGCCGACGGCGAGCATGGCCACGGCGGCGACAAGGATGGCGTAAAAAGCGTTGGTGGTGCCGTAGGAAAGCGTGATGGCCCCGCCGATGGCCTCAAGGGCGAGGAACGATATCGCGCCGATGGCGGTGTGGGAAATGCGGTTGGAGGAAAATTGCCGGGCGCTCTTGGCGGTGAAACGCAGCGCATAATCTTCCAGCGTCTGGTTGGCGACCCAGCGGTTATATTCGCGCCTGACGGGGATGATGCGTTGCCGTGCCGCCATGCCTATTGAGCGCCTTTCCGCCCGCGGCCTTTCACAGCCGCACCGACATGCCGCCATCCACCGTCAGCACATGGCCGTTGACGAAGGAGGCCGCGTCGCTGGCCAGAAACAGGGCCGCACCGGCGATTTCATCCGGCTTGCCCCAGCGCTCCAGCGGTACGCGCAGCTTGGCAAAGGCGACCATTTCAGGATTTTCGGCAAGGGCGGCGTTGGTTTCGGTGGCAAACATGCCCGGCGCAATGGCGTTGCTGGTGATGCCACGCGCGCCATATTCCACGGCGATGGCCCGCATCAGGCCCGTCAGCCCCTGTTTGGCGACGGGATAGATCGCATCGCCCGGCCGCACGATGTGGCCAAGAATGGAGGTAATGGTGATGATGCGGCCATAGGTCTTTGCCGCCATGGCTTCCGCCGCATCGCGCGACAGGGAAATGGAGGAGGTGAGGTCTGTGCGGATCAATTCCAGCACGTCCTCGTCGCTGAACTCGGACAGCGGGCGGCGGTCGCGCGCGCCGACATTGTTGACGAGAATATCGAGGTGGCCCAATTCGCTCATGATGCGGTGGACCAGCGCCGCCCCGGCTCTGGTATCGGCAATATCGAAGGCGGCATAATCCGCCTTTCCGCCCGCTTCGCGCAACGTGTCGACCGCCTGTTGCAACGTCTCGGCATTGCGGCCGGTCAGCCAGACATGGGCGCCCGCTTCGGCAAAGGCTTTGGCGATTTCAAAACCGAGGCCGCGGCCGCTGCCGGTGATGATGGCGGTGCGGTTCTTGAGGGAAAATTTGTCGAGAATGCCCATCGTTCACCTTTCTGCTCGAAAGCACATGGCCTGCTTTGAGGCACCGGGGCGAACCCTGTCCGGGTCAAGGAAGCGGCGATGCCATCGCTCAAAACCACGCAGATGCCTGCGCCGGGATGACTATGCCGCATGTGGCGACGGGCGAAAGGTCACCTGTCCGCCTGGCCGTTCGGTGGACAGAAAAATGGCGTCGCCCGGTTCGGGCGACGCCATCAGTTCGATATCAGGCAGCAGCCGACTTTGCGAGCGGCACTTCCGCGATCGTCTTCAGAACGACGGAAGCGATCTGGTAGGGGCAGCCCTGCGAGTTCGGACGACGGTCTTCAAGGTAACCCTTGTAACCGTTGTTGACGAAAGAGTGCGGAACGCGGATCGACGCGCCACGGTCTGCCACGCCGTAGGAGAACTTGTTCCACGGAGCGGTTTCGTGCTTGCCGGTCAGGCGCAGATGGTTGTCCGGACCGTATACGTCGATGTGCTCTTTCCAGTTTTTGGCAAAAGCGGCCATGAGGGCTTCGAAATATTCCTTGCCGCCAACTTCACGCATGTACTTGGTGGAGAAGTTGCAGTGCATGCCCGAACCGTTCCAGTCGGTGTCGCCGAGCGGCTTGCAATGGAATTCGACGTCGATGCCATACTGTTCGCAAAGACGCAGCAGCAGGTAACGAGCGATCCAGATCTGGTCGGCGGCGCGCTTGGAGCCCTTGCCGAAAATCTGGAATTCCCACTGGCCCTTGGCCACTTCGGCGTTGATGCCTTCGTGGTTGATGCCGGCTTCGAGGCAGAGATCAAGGTGCTCTTCAACGATTTCGCGGGCAACCGAACCGACGTTCTTGAAGCCGACGCCCGTGTAGTAAGGACCCTGCGGAGCCGGGTAGCCCTGTTCCGGGAAGCCGAGCGGGCGGCCGTCCTGGTAGAAGAAATATTCCTGCTCGAAGCCGAACCATGCATCTTCGTCGTCGAGGATGGTTGCGCGGCTGTTCGACGGATGCGGGGTGACGCCATCGGGCATCATGACTTCGCACATGACGAGCGCGCCGTTGGAGCGGGCCGGATCCGGGTAGATCGCGACGGGCTTCAGCACGCAATCGGAGGAGTGGCCTTCGGCCTGCTGCGTGGAGGAGCCGTCAAAGCCCCAAAGCGGCAGCTGCTCGAGTGTCGGAAATTCATCGAATTCCTTGATCTGGGTCTTGCCGCGCAGGTTGGGGACCGGCTTGTATCCGTCCAGCCAGATGTACTCGAGTTTGAACTTAGTCATTACGAACCTCTCATAGGTAACAATGCGAAGCCTTGAGGCCTCCCGCGGCTTTCACCACCGGAAGCGCATTCGCGTTCAAGGGCTGACCCCTTAGATGCATGCCGCGTGCCAGATTCGCGATATCCGGCAATTTTTTCGAAAAATCTTTCAGGGGCCGTTGGCGCAGGGCCTCTGGATTTCCTGCAAAGGGGCTTCTGTTGCGACGCAGCAGGGTAAATCACCCCTCAAGTTTCATCATTGAATCCTGATAGATAGCCGGCGCCCGGCAGTCCCATGCGATGCTGCGATGCGGGAAACTCAATTGCGCGCGAGGATTGGCATTTGCCCTAAAAACCAGCGCTTTCGGAATGGTTTTTCTTGTCGAAACCACTGTCTATGCCTATATTTTCCGCAACGTGATTTTTTTTTAATCAAAGGGAGCGAATCCGGCTTTCACGGGTTTGACTCCATGACCAAGTGCTTCGATGCAAACAGAGTGAGATGACCGAAATGGCGACTGGCTTTCATCGTGAGACGGCAACGATCTACCAATTCCCTGTTGGAGGGCGCGCTGGAGTCTCCAAGTTCCGCACCAATGGCTTGAGCGACCTCGAACGCGAGGCGAGAGAGCCGCATGTGGATTTCGGCTCCTGGTATCATGACGAGGCGATCCGGGGCGAAGAGAGCGACCGCAAGCCGCATTCTTGACGTGAAACGTTGCCGCGCCTTTCTTCTCCCCGCCGGGGAGAAGGTTGCCCGAAGGGTCGGATGAGGGGGCAAGCTCTCCGAATATCTCGACCCTTGCCTCCTCATCCCGCTGCCGCGGACTTCTCTCCGGCGGGGAGAAGAAACAAGCCGAGACCTAACGATCTACACAGGCCGGTCTGTCCGGTAGTCCCGTCCCCTGCACCTTTCGCCACCCCGCCTACGTCAATTGACGTATACGGTTTCGCGCTGACGAGATCGATAGTCCCTCCAGCAGCGGCCGAAGATGCCGCTGAGCCTCCACGAGAGGCCAACAAGGAGAGGGGTCCTTCCGATGATGTTCCGCAAGACGCTCAGTGCCGCGCTGCTTGGCGCAATCCTGTCCACCACCGCCTTCCACGGCGCCTTCGCTGCCGATGACACGATTAAGGTCGGCGTGCTGCATTCTCTTTCCGGTACGATGGCCATTTCAGAAACCACGCTGAAAGACGCCATGCTGATGCTCATCGATGAGCAGAACAAAAAGGGTGGCGTTCTCGGCAAGAAGCTCGAAGCCGTCGTGGTCGATCCAGCCTCCGACTGGCCGCTTTTCGCCGAAAAGGCCCGCCAGCTGATTTCGCAGGACAAGGTCGCCGCCGTTTTCGGCTGCTGGACGTCCTCCTCGCGCAAATCCGTTCTGCCTGTGTTCGAAGAGCTGAACTCGATCCTGTTCTATCCGGTTCAGTATGAGGGTGAAGAATCCTCGCGCAATATCTTCTACACGGGTGCCGCCCCCAACCAGCAGGCCATTCCGGCCGTGGATTACCTTGCCAATACCGAGGGCGTCGAGCGCTGGGTTCTGGCCGGCACGGACTATGTCTATCCGCAGACCACCAACAAGATCCTGAAGGCCTACCTGATGTCGAAGGGCGTCAAGGAAGAGGACATCATGATCAACTACACGCCGTTCGGTCATTCCGACTGGCAGACGATCGTGTCCGATATCAAGAAATTCGGCTCGGCCGGCAAGAAGACCGCCGTTGTCTCCACCATCAATGGTGACGCCAACGTGCCCTTCTACAAGGAACTGGCCAACCAGGGCATCAAGGCCGAAGACATTCCGGTCGTCGCCTTCTCCGTGGGCGAAGAAGAGCTTGCCGGTCTCGATACCGCGCCGCTGGTCGGTCACCTTGCCGCCTGGAACTACTTCCAGTCCGTTGATGCGCCAGTCAATGCCGAGTTCATCAAGACCTGGCACGCCTTCACCAAGAACGACAAGCGCGTGACCAACGACCCGATGGAAGCCGCCTATATCGGTTTCAACGCCTGGGTTAAGGCCGTGGAATCCGCCGGCACGACCGATACAGACAAGGTTCTCGACTCGATCATCGGCGTTTCCGTGCCGAACCTCTCTGGCGGTTACTCCACCGTCATGCCGAACCACCACATCACCAAGCCGGTGCTGATCGGTGAAATCCAGGCTGACGGCCAGTTCGAAATCGTGCAGCAGACACCGCAGGTGGTGGGTGACGAATGGTCGGATTACCTGCCGGACTCGAAGGATCTGATCTCGGATTGGAGGAAGCCGATGTCTTGCGGCAACTTCAACGTGGCGACCGGCAAGTGCGGCGGTAAGGGTAGCTGATAGGGAAACGATCGCCGCCTCTCTTTGGAGGGGCGGACTGTTTACAAACTGAGCCAGAATTACCCCCCTCTGTCCTGCCGGACATCTCCCCCTCAAGGGGGGAGATCGGCAAGAGGCTCTCCCGCCATTTCATCCTCGAACGTCGAGATGGCCGGGACCTCGCCACGGGTCGATCTCCCCCCTTGAGGGGGAGATGCCCGGCAGGGCAGAGGGGGGTGAAGCCGCATATTCAGGTCGTGCCACACGCAACCGCAGAGTCGCAAACCGCTCCAAGGAACCCGAAATGACGATCCGATCTTTTCTCGGAGCCATCTTCCTCTGGCTCACCATGGGGATCGCCGCCCAGTCCCTCGCGCAGAGCGACCCAAAGGCGCTGATCGACCAGCTCGGCACGGCTGATTTCAAGCAGGCCGAAGTGCTGATCGGGCAGATTGCCGCCACCGGAGATGCGCGCGTTGTGCCGGCGCTGGAGGCTTTTGCGGCGGGTGATCTCTACGTGCGCAAGTCAGACAATCTCGTCTTCATGACCAAGCCTGCCGGTTCCGATTTCACGCTGATCGACCCGCTGACGGGTGAAAGCGCCGGCTCGGCGCCGAAGGCGACCGTTACCAAGATCAGGGTGAACAATAATCTTCGCCGCGTCATCCGCGCCGCGATGGGCGGGCTGACGTTGCTCAGCCCGGAAAAATCCGTGCGGCTTGCGGCGGCTGACGCCGTCCTGAAAGCGCCAAGCGCTGAAAATCTCGAATTGCTGGAAGCGGCCATCGCCAAGGAAACCGATAAGGAGGTGCGGACCCGGATGGAGGAGGCGCGGGCCGTCTCGCTGCTCTCCTCCGGCCGCCCCCTTGAGGTGAAGAAAGAAGCGATCGCCACCATCAAGGCCCTTGGCGGGCGCGATGCGATCAGCATTCTGATGGCGGCGACGCCATCGGTCGATCCGAGCCTGAAACCGGATGTGGACGAGGCGATTTCCAGCATCGAGAGTTCCCTTGCCTTCTGGGATTACGCGCAGAATGTCTGGTACGGCCTGTCACTTGGTTCCGTGCTGCTGCTCGCCGCCATCGGCCTTGCCATCACCTTCGGCGTCATGGGCATCATCAACATGGCGCATGGTGAAATGGTGATGATCGGTGCCTATTCCACCTTCATGGTGCAGGAGTTGATCCGCAGTCATTTGCCCGGCCTGTTCGACTGGTCGCTGGCGATTGCCCTGCCGGCCGCCTTTCTGGTCACGGCCTGCGTCGGCCTCGTCATGGAACGCGGTGTCATCCGCTATCTCTATGGACGACCTCTGGAAACGTTGCTCGCCACCTGGGGCATCTCGCTGATCCTGCAACAGGGCGTGCGCTCCATCTTCGGCCCCACCAATCGGGAGGTCGGCAGCCCGAGCTGGATGTCCGGCTCCTTCAGCGTCGGTTATCTCAATTTCACCTGGAACCGGGTGTGGATCGTCTGTTTCTCGCTCTCCGTCTTCTTCGCGTTGCTGGTTCTCCTGAAGCGCTCCGCCTTCGGCCTGCAGATGCGCGCCGTGACCCAGAACCGCCGCATGGCGTCTTCCATGGGCATTCGCACGCCTTGGGTGGATGCCTTCACCTTCGCGCTCGGTTCCGGTGTCGCCGGGCTTGCGGGCGTCGCGCTGTCGCAGATCGACAATGTCTCTCCCAATCTCGGCCAGAGCTACATCATCGACAGTTTCATGGTGGTGGTGTTCGGCGGGGTCGGCAATCTCTGGGGAACGCTGGTAGGCGCCCTGTCGCTCGGCGTGCTCAACAAGTTTCTTGAGCCGACGGTGGGCGCCGTGCTCGGCAAGATCCTCGTGCTCGTTCTTATCATCCTGTTCATCCAGAAGCGGCCGCGCGGTCTCTTCGCACTCAAGGGAAGGGCGATCGAAGCATGATTACCGGCTTCCTCCTGCGCGCGCTCGATCGCCGCATTTCCATCGCCATCGGCATCATCCTTGCCATCGCCGTGCTGGTTCCCGCCTCCAACCTGCTGCTGCCAGCCGACAGCGCGTTCCGCATCCCGACCTATATCATGTCGATGCTCGGCAAATATCTGGCCTATGCGCTGCTGGCGCTCGCGCTTGATCTGGTCTGGGGTTATTGCGGCATTCTCTCGCTTGGCCACGCCGCCTTCTTTGCGCTCGGCGGTTATGCCATGGGCATGTATCTGATGCGGCAGATCGGCACGCGCGGGGTCTATGGCCATCCGGTGCTGCCTGATTTCATGGTGTTCCTCAACTGGAAGGAATTGCCGTGGTTCTGGCACGGCTTCGACATGTTCTGGTTTGCGGCGCTGATGGTGCTCGTCGTGCCGGGGCTGCTCGCCTTCGTCTTCGGCTGGTTCGCTTTCCGCTCGCGCGTCAATGGCGTTTATCTCTCGATCATTACCCAGGCGATGACCTATGCGCTGCTGCTTGCCTTCTTCCGCAACGACATGGGTTTCGGCGGCAATAATGGCCTCACCGATTTCAAGGATATTCTTGGGTATTCCGTGCAGGCGGATGGCACCCGCGCCGTGCTGTTTGCCATGACGGCCGTGATGCTGGCGCTCTCGCTTTTGATCGCGTCGGGCATCGTCAATTCCAAGTTCGGCAAGGTGCTGGTGGGTGTGCGGGATGCCGAAAGCCGGGTGCGCTTTCTCGGTTTTAGGGTGGAAAACATCAAGCTCTTTACCTTCGTCGTTTCGGCGATGATGGCGGGGATTGCCGGTGCCCTGTTCGTGCCGCAGGTGGGCATCATCAATCCCGGCGAATTTTCGCCTGCCAACTCCATCGAAGTGGTGGTGTGGACGGCTGTCGGCGGGCGCGGCACGCTGGTCGGGCCGATCATCGGCGCGGTGCTGGTCAATGGCGGCAAGAGCTATTTCACTGGCGCGTTCCCGGAATTCTGGCTGTTTGCGCTCGGCGGTCTCTTCATCGCTGTCACGCTGTTCTTCCCCAAGGGCATCGTCGGTACCGTGCAGCATTATCTGGCCGGACGGCGGGAAAAGCGGGTTGCAAGCGCGGCGCGTGAGGCTGGCAACGACAGCGCGGTTGCGCAACAGGCGGCGGAGTAAGCCCATGAACACGGTTTCTGAAAACAGAGCGAAAAGCCTGCTTTATCTCGATGGCGTTTCCGTTTCCTTCGATGGGTTCAGGGCGCTGAATTCCCTCTCCTTCGTGGTGGAGCCGGGCGAGCTTCGCGCCATCATCGGCCCGAATGGTGCTGGCAAAACGACGATGATGGACATCATCACCGGCAAGACGCGACCGGACACGGGCACGGTTCTCTTTGAAGACAGTATCGACCTCACCAAGAAGGATGAGGCCGACATCGCCCAGCTTGGCATTGGCCGGAAATTCCAGAAACCGACGGTGTTTGAAAGCCATACCGTGTGGGACAATCTGGAACTGGCGCTGAACCGCAAGCGCGGCGTGTTCGCAACCCTGTTCTACCGGCTGACGGAAGAAGACAAGGCGCGCATCGAGGAAATCCTCGCCACCGTGCGGCTTGGCCACCGCCGCGGCGATCTCGCCGCCAATCTCTCGCATGGGCAGAAGCAGTGGCTGGAAATTGGCATGCTGCTCGCACAGGAGCCGAAGCTTCTCTTGGTGGACGAGCCGGTGGCGGGCATGACGGACGCCGAGACGGCTGAAACCGCGGTGCTCCTGAAGGAAATCGCCAAGACGCGTTCGGTGGTGGTGGTTGAGCACGATATGGGTTTCATCCGCGAGCTGGGGGTGAAGGTGACGTGCCTTGCCGAAGGCTCGGTGCTGGCTGAGGGGTCGATCGACTTCGTGTCGAGCGATCCGAAGGTGATCGAGAATTATCTGGGGCGGTGATGGTGGTGTTTGCGTTTGCGTTTGCCGTGACCGTACCCCCCCCTGCCCTGCCGGGCATCTCCCCCTCAAGGGGGGAGATCGGCAAGTGGCTTACACTGCGCCTGATCGCTCCCTCTCGATGGAGTGGGTGGGTGCAGCATCTGATCTCCCCCCTTGAGGGGGAGATGCCCGGCAGGGCAGAGGGGGGTAGCGCCGCCCACCATACCGTCATTGGAGTTTCACCATGCTGACAGTCGACAACATCAACCTCCACTACGGCGCAGCGCAGGCGCTCCGCGGCGTGTCGCTGAAGGCCGAGATGGGCAAGATCACCTGCGTTCTCGGCCGCAACGGCGTCGGCAAAAGTTCGCTGCTGCGGGCCGTGACCGGCCAGCAGGCCACCAGCGCCGGCACGATCCGTTTCGGTGATGCGGCGCTTGACGGGCTGGCACCTTACCAGCGGGCAAAACGCGGCGTCGGTTACGTGCCGCAGGGGCGCGAGATTTTTCCGCTGCTCAGCGTGCGGGAAAATCTGGAGAGCGGTTATGCGCCGCTGTCGCGCAAGGAGCGGTTCATCCCGGATGATATTTTCAGCCTGTTTCCCGTGCTGCAGACCATGCTGTCACGCCGCGGCGGCGATCTCTCCGGCGGGCAGCAGCAGCAGCTTGCCATCGGCCGGGCGCTGGTCACGCGGCCGAAAATCCTCGTTCTCGACGAACCGACCGAGGGCATCCAGCCGTCGATCATCAAGGATATCGGCCGGGCCATCAAATATCTGCGCGATTCCACCGGCATGGCGATTTTGCTGGTCGAGCAATATCTGGATTTCTGCCGTGAGCTTGCCGATTACGTCTACATCATGGATCGCGGCGAGATCGTGCATCAAGGCCTCGCTGAAACGCTGGATATGCCGGAAGCGAGGCGGCATCTGACAGTATAAACCGAGACCAGAGCCTGTGCGCGCCGATCACGGCGTGCAAACGGGCGATTAATATTTTGAAAGCCTATGCGCCTCGACATGGCTTTCATGCGTAATTTTAGCATTTCATTGAATAACCGCCTGTGATATTGGCAGCGAAAATGCTGCATGCGAGACACAGGAAAAGTCTATTCGCACGCCGCGACAGTTGATCCCTTACATTCCACGCACGTCCGACGTATCGTCGGGAAACTGTGCCAATAAAGGCGTGTCAATGATTCAAGACTTTGCAGTGGGCCGGGCCTCCCGGTTGGTTCGTTCCGCACGCAGCCTGTTCCTCGGGCTGGTAATCAGCTCAGGCGCAGGGGCCGCAGCGTCGGCATCGACCTGCGGTCAGGGTATTGGCCCCGGCATGGAACCGGGTCGGCATGATTTTTCCATTCTCTCTAACGGGCAGAAACGCGACGGCGTCTATTTTGTTCCATCCGCCTATGATGGAAAAAAGCCGCTGCCTGTCGTATTCGATTTCCACGGCTCCAACAGCAACCCGCACGGCCAGCTGAACCGCAGCGGCTGGGACAAGCTTGCTGAGCGTGATGGTCTTGTGGTCGTCGCGCTGGCGGGCAGTTTAAACGGCGAATTGCCGGGCACCCATGCCTGGAATGTCCCCGGCGTTACAACACGCCCCGGCGGGCTGGACGAGGTGAGCTTTATTCATGAAGCGATTGCCATGGTGAAGGGCAAGTTCTGCGTCGATGAGGAACGTTTTTACGGTTCCGGCTATTCTGGCGGCGGGCGCATGCTGTCGCAATTCATCTGCACCGGAGCCAAGGATTTTAATGCCGCCGGTTTTGTCGCGTCGCTGCGCGCGGGTTATCCGCTGGAGACCGAAGGCAAATGGGCACCGGATGTGGCAAGCTGCACACCGGCGCGGCCGATGTCGATCATCGCCTTTGCCGGGCTGAAGGATCCAGCCAACCCCTATCAGGGCGGCGGCAAATCCTACTGGCAATATAGCGGCGAGACGGCGCTGAAGCGCTGGGCTGAAATGGACGGTTGCAAGGGCGCCGCCAAAAGCAAGGTGGGCGAGAGCTTCACGGTCAATTCTTACGATGTCTGCAAGGCAGGCGCTCGTATCCAGTCCTATGTCATCAACGACTGGGACCATGCCTGGCCGCGCGCCACCATGAAGGCCGAGGTTCTGGCCGCAAACGCCGTTGTTACCCGCAAGCCGGGCGGCGAGCAGACACCGAAGGCGGAGCCCGCCGTGGAGCGCAAGATGCCCACAGGCGAAGTGACGCGGACTGTTGATGCAGCCGAGAGAATGTGGGATTTCTTCCGAAACACGGAAGGTCAGCTTGTCGTGGACGCCGTCGTCAAGAAGGATTGCGTCGCCAAGGCCAATCCCGCTTCCGCAACCGCTTCGGAGACCGCGTGCAGCAGCAACAGCAAGCCATCAGCCCTTCCGGTTGCGAAGACGCTCAACCTGTCCGGCAACAGCGCGCCCGTGGCAGAGGACGCATTGTAACCAAGGCAGTTGAAGGGCGCAGCCGGCTGGACGAATTGTTTCAGGAGGGCTGCGCCAAAATCCGCCTGCCGGAAACCTACTCGAACGAAGCAGAAGCCATTCTCATCAATTCCTCCGGTGGTTTGACCGGCGGAGACGAACTTGAATGGCAGGCAGTCGCCGGCGCCGGTACCTCGCTTGTGGTCACCACGCAGGCCTGCGAGAAGGTCTACAAGGCGTCGTCGGGCACCGCCACCGTGACCGCGCATGTTTCCGCCGGGCCGGGTGCGAAGCTGCACTGGCTGCCGCAGGAAACGATCCTCTTCGACCGGGCGTCGCTGACGCGAAGGCTGGAAGCCGATCTTGACCAGTCCTCAGAATTCATCGCAGTCGAAGCCGTGCTGCTTGGCCGCCAGGCCATGGGCGAGGCGATGACGCACGGGCTTTTCCGCGACCGCTGGCGCATTCGCCACGGCGGCAAGCTGGTGCATGCCGAAGAACTTCTGCTTGCGGGCGAGGTGGCGGCGCTGACCGCGAAACCTGCGGTTCTGGCCGGGCAGGTTGCCTTTGCCACGCTGCTTTATATCGGGCCTATGGCCGAGGCGCTTCTGCCTAAAATCCGGGCGATTGCCGGGGAAAGCGGCGGTGCCAGCGAGTGGCAGGGCAAGCTCGTCGTGCGCGTGTCCGCTGCTGATGGTTTCTCCTTGAGAAAATTGCTTTTTCCGATCATTTCGCTCTTGCGAAACGGCGCGCCAGTGCCGAAAGTCTGGAATCTGTAAACCCCTCGGATCGTCTCGTGACAGGCGTTCTTCGGGGTCTGTCAAATGTCGGATCTGGTCTCCAGCAAACCTCGTTTGTGGAGCAGATGCCAAGCCGTGGGACGACGATGAACCTTAGCCCAAGAGAAAAAGACAAGCTGCTGATTTCCATGGCCGCCATGGTGGCGCGCCGCCGGCTGGAACGCGGCGTCAAGCTGAACTATCCCGAAGCGATTGCGCTGATTACCGATTTCGTGGTGGAGGGCGCACGCGATGGCCGCGCCGTGGCCGACCTGATGGAGGCGGGCGCGCATGTGATTTCCCGCGATCAGGTGATGGACGGCATTGCCGAGATGATCCACGATGTGCAGGTGGAAGCGACCTTCCCTGACGGCACCAAGCTGGTGACCGTTCACGAACCGATCCGGTGAGGTCACGTATGGCGCTGGAACTTCGGCCCAATTGCGAATGCTGTGACCGTGATCTAGCGCCCGACAGCCGGGACGCGATGATCTGCTCGTTCGAATGCACTTTCTGCGCTGATTGCGTGACCGGCGTGCTCAAGGGCGCGTGCCCGAATTGCGGTGGCGAACTGGTGCGAAGGCCCGTCCGCCCGGCGGGAAAGCTCATCAATAACCCGGCATCCACACAACGGGTGCTGAAGGCGGAAGGCTGCGCGGCAGCCACGGCCGCATAAGAACGATAAGGGGAACACCGATGAAACCAGGCGAAATCATTGCCGCCGAAGGCACCATCGAACTCAATGCCGGCCAGCCGACCGTGACGATCGAAGTGGCCAATTCGGGCGACCGGCCGGTGCAGGTGGGCAGCCACTACCATTTCTTCGAGACCAATGCGGGTCTCCTTTTCGATCGCGAAAAGGCGCGCGGCATGCGTCTCGATATTCCGGCCGGCACGGCGGTGCGTTTCGAGCCTGGCCAGAAGCGGGAAGTGACGCTGGTGCCGCTTTCCGGCAAGCGGGAGGTTTATGGTTTCCGTCAACAGGTCATGGGGAGGTTATGAAATGGCGACGGCGCATTATCATGGAAGCTGCCAGTGCGGCAGCGTCAGCTTCGAGGTCGATGCCGATCTCGATCACACTGTTGTCTGCAATTGTTCGCGGTGCAAACGTCTGGGCTCCACGCTCGCCTTCGCGCCGCGTGACAAGTTCACGTTGCTTTCCGGCGAGGGCACGCTGAGTGAATATCTCTTCAACAAACACAGGATCCATCATTTTTTCTGCTCCACCTGCGGCATTGAAAGCTTTGCCTATGCCGATGGGCCTGACGGTACGCCGATGGTGGCGGTCAATGCCAATTGTCTCGATGGCGTCGATCCGCGGGCGCTGAAGCCGCAGGCTTATGACGGCGCGGCGGCCTGAGCGATGGCGATCAGCAAGAACAACCTCGTCATGACCGCTCTCATCTGCGTAACCGCCGGTATTTCCATGCCGGTTGCCGCGCAGGAGCCGAACTGCAAGGAACCGCAGACGCAGGCGGACATGACGATTTGCGCCGGCAAGGATTACGAAAAGGCCGACAAAGAGCTCAATGTCGCTTATCAGAAGCTGCGCAAGCTGCTCATCGAACGTGACAAGGCGGCGGATGCGGATGGAAAGGGTGCAACCGACGCGCTGGTGACAGCTCAGCGCGCATGGGTGGCGTTCCGTGACGCCAATTGCGCACTTGCCGGTTTTCAGGCGCGTGGCGGCTCAATGGAGCCGATGCTGATCTCTTCCTGCCTGGCCGAGACGAGCGGCAAGCGGGCGGAAGAACTGCGCCAACTCTCGGAAGGTTTCTGAACCCATGGGGCGGCGGATCACGATTGTCGGAAACGGGGAGCTGCCGCCAGGCGCGGCCCTGCTTATCGACCGGTCGGATATCGTCGTCCGTTTTAATGATTGCCGGTCTCTTGGGCTGGGCGGTACGCGCACCGATGTGGTGGCCGTGTGTAATACCGGGCGGCCGGGCCGTGAGATGACCGAGGGAAGCGAATGGCGCGAGAGCCATGGTGTGCGCCAAGCCGCCGCCATCTGGTCGGTGCGCGATCCTGCGAAATTTGCCGAAATGGAACCCGGCATCCGCGCAGCCTGGCCGGAACTCACTGATTTCTGCGCCGATTATACCGGCGAATTCGCGGCCATCGCACGAGCTGGCGGCAAGAGCCATGTCGTTATTTCTCGCGGTGTGCATGAGAGGCTCGATACGGCGCTCGAAGCCTATAAGCCCGCACCATACGTCTGCCCCAGCACCGGCCTCGTTGCCATTGCCCATGTTCTTGAAAATGTCAGCGGCGATGATGACGAGGTGACGATTGCCGGTTTCAGCCACCAGGGCTGGAGCGGCCATCCCTTTACCGCCGAACAACAGCTGGTCGATGCCCTTGCGGGAACGGGCCGGCTGACACGATTTTCTCCCATACCGATTTTCTCCGCGTCCGAAGGAGCCTGAACCCATGCCATACAAGATTTCCCGCGCCGCCTATGCCGGCATGTTCGGCCCGACCGTTGGCGACAAGGTGCGTCTTGCTGATACCGAACTCTTCATCGAGATCGAGAAGGACCACACGACCTATGGCGAGGAAGTGAAATTCGGCGGTGGCAAGGTCATTCGCGACGGCATGGGCCAGAGCCAGGCGACGCGGGCAGAGGGCGCTGTCGATACCGTCATCACCAATGCCGTCATCGTTGACCATAGCGGCATCTACAAGGCAGATGTGGGCCTGAAGAACGGCCGCATTCACGCCATCGGCAAGGCCGGCAATCCCGATACGCAGCCCGGCGTGACGATCATCGTCGGTCCCTCGACGGAAGCAATTGCCGGCGAAGGCAAGATTCTGACCGCCGGCGGCATGGATGCGCATATCCATTACATCTGCCCGCAGCAGATCGAAGAAGCGCTGATGAGTGGTGTGACCTGCATGCTTGGCGGCGGCTCCGGCCCGGCGCACGGCACGCTTGCCACCACCTGCACCGGCGCATGGCATATCGAGCGGATGATCGAAAGCTTCGATGCTTTCCCGATGAACCTCGCGCTTGCGGGCAAGGGCAATGCCTCTCTGCCGGGTCCGCTGGAAGAAATGATCCTCGCCGGTGCCTCCTCGTTGAAGCTGCATGAGGACTGGGGCACGACGCCCGCCGCCATCGACAATTGCCTGACGGTGGCCGACGAATATGACGTGCAGGTGATGATCCATACCGACACTCTGAACGAGAGCGGTTTCGTGGAAGACACGGTTGCGGCTATCCGGGGCCGCACCATCCACGCTTTCCACACCGAAGGGGCGGGTGGTGGCCACGCGCCTGACATCATCAAGGTCTGCGGCAATCCCAACGTCATTCCGTCCTCGACCAACCCGACGCGGCCTTACACCGTCAATACGCTGGCGGAACATCTCGACATGCTGATGGTATGCCACCACCTGTCGCCGTCCATCCCCGAAGATATCGCCTTTGCCGAAAGCCGCATCCGCAAGGAAACCATTGCGGCGGAGGATATTCTCCACGATATCGGCGCGTTTTCGATCATTTCCTCCGATAGTCAGGCCATGGGCCGTGTCGGCGAGGTGGCGATCCGCACCTGGCAGACCGCTGACAAGATGAAGCGCCAGCGTGGCCGCCTGAAGGAAGAGACCGGCGAAAACGACAATTTCCGTGTTCGTCGTTACATCGCCAAATATACCATCAACCCGGCCATCGCCCAGGGTGTCAGCCACGAGATCGGCTCCATCGAAGTCGGCAAGCGTGCCGATCTGGTTCTTTGGAACCCGGCGTTTTTCGGCGTGAAGCCGGAAATGGTGCTGCTGGGCGGCTCGATCGCTGCCGCGCCGATGGGCGATCCGAATGCCTCCATCCCCACGCCGCAGCCGATGCATTATCGGCCGATGTTTGCCGCCTATGGCAAGCTGCGCACCAATTCCTCGGTCACTTTTGTCTCGCAGGCGTCGCTTGACGGTGGCCTTGCCCAGCGTCTCGGTGTCGCGAAGAAGCTGCTGCCGGTGAAGAATGTGCGCGGCGGCATTTCCAAGGCCTCGATGATCCACAATTCGCTGACGCCGCATATCGAGGTTGACCCCGAGACCTATGAAGTACGTGCGGATGGCGAGCTTCTGACCTGTGAACCGGCGACCGTGCTGCCGATGGCGCAGCGTTATTTCCTGTTCTGACGGCAGGCGCTCTTGAGACGCCTCACACGATGGATCGGCGGCGGCCTGCTGCTGCTCCTCCTGCTTCTTGTGCTGGGCACGGTTGCGCCGCGCCCGTTTTTTGCCGAGCAGGTGGGTGAAGGCGAAAAGAGCAGGGAAATCCTGCTCTTATCCAACCCGATCCACACCGATATCGCCCTGCCGGTTGATGACGATCTGCGGCGGGGCTTTGCCGCGTTGCAGGAGGGTGGGATTGCGGTCAATCATCCAGCTGCGGCCTATCTGGTGTTCGGCTGGGGCGGCCGCTCGTTTTACATTCAGACGCCCACCTGGGCCGATTTGAAACCGATGCCGGTTCTGCGCTCTTTCACGCTGGACAGCTCCGTCATGCATGTGGATGTGACAGGTGATTTTCCCGCTGATCTCGCCGGAGTGAAACGGCTTCGAATTTCCGAAGCGGGTTATCAGCGTCTCGTCGCGGGCATCCGGGCGAGTTTTGCCGGAAACGATGACGGTGTCAGGCCGGTACCCGGTGCTGGCTACGGCCTGACGGACGCTTTTTTCGAGGCGAATGGCCAGTTCAATGCGTTCGCCGGCTGTAACACGTGGTCAGCCGCGATGTTGCGGGAAGCGGGCGTTCAAACCGGTTGGTGGACGCCCTTGCCGCCGCTGTTGCGCTGGTCGATAGACCTGCACAATTGATCCCCAATTCCGTGCGGCATTTCGCGCATTTGGTGGCTGGAATCCTATTTTTATGCTGCACCGCAGCGCGTCTTGCGCTATGGAAACGGCAAAAGAATTCCGCGCGGATCGATCCCAAGCGATGCCTCGCAAAACGCCAGAACAGGAGACAAGACATGCTCGGCAAAAAAGTGCCCGCCGTAACCTTCCGCACGCGCGTTCGCGATGAGGCCGTTGGCGGCCCGAACCCCTTCCGTTGGCAGGACATGACGTCAGACGATTATTTCAAGGGCAAGAAGGTCGTCCTCTTCTCGCTGCCCGGCGCTTTCACGCCGACATGCTCGACGTACCAGCTTCCTGATTTCGAAAAGCTCGCACCCGAGTTCCGTGCGCTCGGCGTTGATGAAATCTATTGCCTGTCGGTCAATGATGCTTTCGTCATGAACGCCTGGGCCAAGGGTCAGAACCTCGAAAACGTCAAGGTCATTCCTGACGGTTCGGGCGAGTTCACCCGCAAGATGGGCATGCTGGTCGCCAAGGACAATCTCGGTTTCGGCATGCGCTCCTGGCGTTACGCGGCCGTCATCAACGATGGCGTCGTCGAGCAGTGGTTCGAGGAAGAAGGCTATTCGGACAATTGCGATAGCGACCCCTACGGCGTTTCCTCGCCGCAGAACATTCTGGAAAACCTGAAAAGCCGCGCTGCGGCCTGATTTTGGTTTTGTTGTTTGAGAAAGGCCCGGCAGCGATGCCGGGCTTTTTGTTTTCCGAGGCATTGCCGCCCTGAAAACACACCTTGAAATCCCCCCGCCTATCCGTCAAAAATCAGACCCCCAAGACTGTTTCTGAAACGGATCATCCCATGCTGCGCGTCACCTCCTATCACCCGGCCGGAACCCCTGCCGACGAGCCCTCCGGCTATGTCACGCTGGCGCATGACCAGCGGCATCTGCGCCGCAAGCTTCTGCATCTGCAGAATGACGAGATGGTGATGCTGGACCTGAAGGAAGCCGTGCTGTTTGCCCATGGCGACCTTTTGGTGGTCGAAAACGGCGATCTGATCGAGGTTCGTGCGGCGGATGAAAAGCTGTTCGAAATCAAGGCAAAGGACCGCCTTCACCTGATTGAGCTCGCCTGGCATCTGGGCAACCGGCATCTTTCGGCGCAGATCGAGGAGGAGCGTATTCTCATCCTGCGTGACCATGTCATTCGCGCCATGCTGGAAGGTCTGGGCGCCACAGTGCGCGAGGTGGAAGAGCCGTTTCAGCCGGCGCGCGGCGCTTATCACGCCCATGGCGGCCACTCGCATGGCCATGATCACGGGCACGGGCATGGCCACCACCATCATGATCACGGCTGAGGCGTGAGCGGGGAACGCGGCGTCGCCGCGCTGCTGCGCCTGATGGCCTGGATGTCGCCGGCGTTTCCTGTCGGCGGCTTTTCCTATTCGGGCGGGCTGGAAAAGACGGTGGAGGACGGGCGTGTGCGTAATGCCGCCGAGTTGAGCGGCTGGGTGGAAACGCTTCTTCTCCATGGCAGCCTGTGGAACGACGCGGTTTTTCTGGCAGATGCCTGGCGATGCTCGCAGGATGCCGTAGCGCTCAGCGAAACCGCTGATCTTGGCCGCGCGCTCGCCGGTTCGGCGGAGCGTTATCGGGAGACAGTGCTTCTGGGGGACGCCTTCGTTTCCGCCGCCAGCGCATGGCCGCATGCGGTTCTGGAGCTGTTGCCGAAAGAGGCTCCCTATCCCGTCGCCATAGGCGCTGTGGCCGCGGGCCACGGCGTGCCGCTGCGCGAGACGCTTGCCGCCTTTCTGCATGCAGGTGTTTCACAGATCGTTTCTGCCGCTATCCGTCTCGGCGTCGCGGGCCAGAAAGATGGCGTTGCCATTCTCGCCGCAAGCGAGGCTGGGATTGCCGAGGTGGCGGCACGGGCCGTCCAGTCCACGCTTGATGACCTCGGCAGCGCCACGATCATCGCCGATACGGCGGCAATGCGTCATGAAACTCAGGGGACACGGCTTTTCCGGTCGTGAAAGCGACTGCAATCGATGGGGCGAGCGCGTGCCACTTGTTTCTTCTCCCCACCGCGGAGAAGGTCGCGACAGCGGGATGAGGGGGCAAGGGTAGAGATATCCGGAGAGCTAGCCCCCTCATCCGACCCTTCGGGCCACCTTCTCCCCGGCGGGGAGAAGAAACAAGTGGCACGATCCTTGCGTATATTTGAGCTGTAATTTGAGTGGTTGTCGTAAGATTGGACCACAGCATAGTGAAGGGAACAGAGTGATGAAATCGGGTAATGGTCCGCTGCGCGTTGGGATTGGCGGGCCGGTGGGTTCCGGCAAGACGGCGCTGACGGAAAAGCTCTGCAAGGCGATGAGCGCCGATTATTCGGTCGCCGTCGTCACCAATGATATCTATACCAAGGAAGATGCCGAGGCACTGGTGCGCATGCAGGCGCTGCCTTCCGAAAGGATCGTCGGGGTGGAGACGGGCGGTTGCCCGCATACGGCCATTCGCGAAGATGCCACGATCAATCTGCAGGCGATTGCCGGGCTCAACCAGCGTTTTCCCGATCTCGACGTGGTCTTCATCGAATCCGGTGGTGATAACCTCGCGGCGACCTTTTCGCCTGATCTTGCCGATATCACCATCTATGTGATTTCCGTCTGCCAGGGCGAGGAAATTCCGCGCAAGGGCGGGCCAGGCATCACCCGTTCGGACCTGCTCGTCATCAACAAGAAGGACCTTGCGCCTTATGTTGGCGCGGATCTGACTGTCATGGACAGCGATGCGACCCGCATGCGCAACGCCATGCCCTTTGTTTTTACCGACATGAAACGGGGCGATGGCGTGGACCGCATCGTCGGTTTCCTGAAAGAGCAGGGCGGTCTCTGAATAATGACGATGCCCCGCCGTTTCGGCGCTTACGAAGTTTCCCGTTTTGTCGACGGTGTCTACAAGGCACCGGTCAGCCATCTCATTCACCGCCAGGGTGCCGAAGCGCTGGCTGCGGCCCTTGCCGGCCATCACGGCGAAACAGTGGATATGGACGTCAACTGCTTCACGCTTTCGGGACCTGAGGGCATCTGGCTGATCGATGCCGGCTGCGGCACGGCCTGGGGCGAGGCCTATGGCCATGCCCGCGCGGAGATGATTACCGCCGGTATTCAGCCTGATGATGTCAGCCGTGTCATCCTCACCCATATTCACGGTGATCACGCGCTGGGCCTCATCGATGGCGACCGGCCTTATTTTCCCAAGGCGGAGATATGGGTGCCGGAGGCCGATCTTGCCTTTTTCACCAATGCAGAGGCGCGAAAGACATTGCCGCCCGCCCGGCAGGGCGGTTTCGATCTGGCTGCCCGCCTGATCGATATTTGCGGCGCGATGTTGCGGCCGATCTCGGTGGGGACGGTTGCCGAGGACATAGAGGCAATCGCGGTGCCCGGTCATACGCCCGGACAGATGGCTTACCTCATAGGAAGAGACGATAAGCGGTTGATGTTATGGGGCGATGTGCTGCATGTCGGGGACATGCAGGCGGCCGATCCCGGAATTGCTTTTGTCTATGATATCGATTCTGAACTCGCCCACGCGACGCGTCTCGAAGCGTTGTCGGCGGCGGCTGACCATGGTTGGCTGGTGTCCGGCGGCCATCTCGGCGGCTTTTTTACGGTCGAGCGGCGGGGCGACAGTTTCGGTTTTATACCGCAGCCTGGATGACTTCCGTGCAATACACCCAAGGGCGGAATGCCTGATGGCCTCCCGCCCTTCGTCCTCTCCCCGTATTTTCAGATCTGTTTCAGCGCCGCCACGTCATTGACCTGGACGATGCGACCGCGCACCGTGACGCCGGACTTTTTCAGGGTGGAGAAAGCGCGGGAGAGGGCCTCCGGCGCAAGGCCGAGCTTGCCGGCGAGCAGGCTTTTCTGGAACGGCAACCGCAGCGAGAAGGATGTCGCGTCGCGCGGGCCCTGATTGATGAGGTAATGGGCGACACGCTGCGGTGCCGTCTGCAGGCGGTCATTGGCAACGCAGTCCATGGCGGCCAGCAGGCTGTTGGACAGGCAGCGCATGACGGCCTTGGCGATGGCCGGTTCCTGATCGATCAGGCTGCGCAGCCTGGTGAGTTCGAAACGTGCCACGGTGCAGCTTTCCGCCGCCTGCGCGCTGTAACGATAGGTGTCGCTACCGAAGATCAGGCATTCATTGAAGGTATCGCCGGGGCCGCTGACGCGCACGTCCGCCTCGCGGCCGTGCCTGTCCAGCCGGTAGAGCCTGACATAACCCGACAGCACGCAATAGAAATGCTGGGCCAGTTCGCCTTCCTTAAAAAGCACATGGCGGGCATTCACATTGGCGATGGTCGCCGCCTCCATCAGCTTCAGCGCCACTGCGTCATCCGCGATCCCGATCAAGGGCGCACGCAGCAGAATGTTCCTGTCCCTGTTGCTCAGCTTCACGGTCTTGTTCACGTCCATTCGGCTCCCGCTCAAACCTTTTGCCGGGCTGTCCGAAGCGATACGAAACCGGGGATGTTCCTTGCCCCTCACGCCCATCTGCACTGAACTCATCGCATTTTCCTCGACCGGCAATTCCCGATGCGAGGGAGACTAGCAGTTCAGGTGGAAAGCGAATTGATTTCGATCAAACGGGGGTGCGGCCGTTGTGAGGAAGGAAATGATGGGGCTGCTCATGCTTCCAATCACAAGGGAAACATGGAGCGAGCGCGTGCGGCATATTTCTTCTCCCCGCCGGCGGGAAGTCCGCGGCAGCGGGATGAGGGGGCGAGGGTCGAGATATCAGGAGAGCTTGCCCCCTCATCCGACCCTTCGGGCCACCTTCTCCCCGGCGGGGAGAAGAAACGATCTGCTATGTCGTGCTCTCCCAAAGTATATGGAAACGCCGGGCACATGACCCGGCGTCTCAATCTTCAAGCTGCAGCACTCACTCCGCGGCAAGCGGCGGCAATCGCAATATATTGCTGCCCTTGTCCGCGGCCTTGTCGCCGCTGCCCTTTTCCATACTCGCCACCCGTGCCTCCAGCGAGGAAAGCGCGAGGCTGTTTTCGCGGGCGATCTCCGAGAGTTTCTCGTTGGAGAGGGCCTCTTCCTCCTCTTCCTTCTTGCCGACGAAACGGCCGAAGAGGTGGGCGAGCAGACGCGACAGGTCGTCCATGATCAGGAAGAAGGCCGGCACCACGATCAGCGACAGCACCGTGGAAACGATGATGCCGCCGATGACGGCAATCGCCATCGGTGCGCGGAACGAACCGCCTTCGCCGACGCCGAGCGCCGACGGCAGCATGCCCGCCGACATGGCGATGGAGGTCATGATGATCGGGCGGGCGCGCTTGCGGCCGGCCTCCACCATGGCATGCACCCGCTCCATGCCGTGACGGCGCATTTCGATGGCGAAATCCACCAGCAGGATGGCGTTCTTGGTCACGATGCCCATCAGCATCAGAATGCCGATGAGAACCGGCATGGAGAGCGCGTTCTGGGTGATGATGAGCGCGACGGCCACACCGCCGATGGCAAGCGGCAGCGAGAACAGGATGGTGAAGGGCTGGATGACATCCTTGAACAGCAGGATGAGCACCACCAGCACCAGCATCAGACCGAGCAGCATGGCGTTGACGAAGCCCTGCTGCATTTCGCCCTGCACCTTGGCGTCACCGCTTTCGGCAAGCCGAACGCTTGCCGGCAGGTTGGTTTCCGAAACGATGCGCTTGAACTCGGCCGTTGACGTATCGAGCGCCGTGCCGAAAGGCACGTCCGAGCCGATGGAGACGACGCGGTTGCGGTCGTTGCGCTTGATCGAGCTCGGGCCTTCCGAATAATCGATATCGGCCACGCTGTAGAGCGGCACCAGCGAACCGGAGGCGGTCTTGATCTTCAAGGCGCGGATCGTGGCGAGATCGCGGCGGGTATCGAGCGAAGCCTGCACGCGGATCGGGATCTGCCGGTCATCCAGCGAGATTTTCGTCAGCTGCGCATCGATATCACCGATGGTGGCGACGCGCACGGTCTGCGAAATCTGCTGCGGCGTGATGCCCAGGCGGGCGATCTCGTCCTTGCGCGGGCGGATCTGCAGTTCGGGACGGGGCAGAGCGCCTTCCGAGCTGACATTGGCAAGGATGGGCGAAGCGCGCAGGCGGCTTTCGAGAATGCCCACGGCGTCGTTCAGATCCTTCTCGTTGGTTGAGAGGAAGTTGAAGGAAAGCTCGCGTTCCGCGCGGTCGTTCAGCTTGATGATGCGGACATCCGCAATGCCACGCACCTGCGCGAAAATATCCCGCTCGACATCCCATTGCGGACGTGTACGACCCTTCTCCTCCAGCTTGGGAAGATATTGGCCGATGAGCGGAATGGAGCCAAGCCCCTTGTTGACGAGCGTTTTCAGCAGCGAGTGATCGATATGCTCAAGGATGACATTGACCGTGGCGCGGCGCAGCTCCAGGTCCCCCTTGGGCGAAGCGCCACCGAGGATGAAGACGCTTTCCACGCCGTTGATGTCACGGATCGCCTGGTAGATCTGCGTCGTCGTGCGGTCGGTCTCATCCAGCGTCGCATTGGGCGGCAGTTCAACGGACAGGGTGACGCGCGAGGCGTCATCAGGCGGCAGGAAGCTGCCGGGGACCTGGCTCAACAGCATCACTGAGGCGACGAGGAAGGCAATCGCTCCCAATAGCGTGAGATAACGCGCCCACCATTTCCGCGTGGTGGCGGTCACCATGCGCGTATAGGCCTTCATCAGCCTGCCGTCATTGTCGTGGTGATCGTCCATCGCGTCTTCGGCGCGCATCAGATAGGCCGCCATCAGGGGCGTGATGAGACGGGCCACTGCCAGCGAGAAGAATACAGAGAAGGCGACAGTGAGGCCGAACTGGATGAAGTACTGGCCCGGAATACCCGGCATGAACGAGACGGGCACAAAGACGGCGATGATGGTGAAGCTGGTCGCGATGACGGCAAGCCCGATTTCATCGGCTGCTTCGAGGGCCGCGCGATACGGCGTCTTGCCCATCTTGATATGTCGGGCGATGTTCTCGATTTCCACGATGGCGTCATCCACGAGAATACCCGTGGCGAGTGTAAGCGCGAGGAAGCTGACGAGGTTGAGCGAAAAGCCCATGATATCCATGATCCAGAAGGTCGGGATCGCGGAAAGCGGCAGCGCCACGGCGGCGATCAGTGTCGCGCGCCAGTTCCGGAGGAAGAGAAGGACCACGATAACGGCGAGGATCGCGCCTTCGATCAGCGTGTCCAGTGCGGCCTTGTAGTTGCCATAGGTGAAATAGACGGCGTCATCGACCATCTCGATCGAGACATCGGGGTGGTCCTTGCGGACCTGATCGAGACTTTGCGCGACGGTTTCGGCGACCGAAACCTCGCTCGCGCCCTTGGAGCGGAACACCGCAAAGGTGACGGCCGGATTGCCGTTGAAGCGCGAGAAGGACTTCTGCTCTTCATATGTGTCCGTAACCGTGCCGAGTTCGGAAAGCTTGACGAAGCGGCCGTTGGAAAGCGCAATCGTGGTGTTGGCAAGCTGGCTTACATCGCGTGTATCGCCCAGCGTACGGATGGTCTGCTCGTTGCCGCCCACCTGGCCGCGGCCGGAGCCGAGGTCGATATTGGTGCCGCGCAGCTGGCTGTTCACCTCTGTCGCGGTGATGCCATAGGCATCGAGCTTCTCGGGGCTGAGCGAAACGCGCACCTCGCGGTCCGCGCCGCCGTAACGGTCGACCTTGCCGATGCCGGACTGGCCCTGCAGCGAGCGCTTGATCGTGTCATCCACGAACCAGGACAGTTCCTCCAGCGTCATGTTCGGCGAAGAGACGGCGAAGGTCTGGATCGCCTGTCCCTCGACGTCGATCTTGCTGACGACGGGCACTTCGATATCGGAGGGAAGATCGCTGCGGATCTTGTCGATGGCGTCCTTGGTGTCCTGAACCGCTTCTTCCGTCGGTTTTTCGATGCGGAACACGACCGTTGTCGTCGACTGGCCGTCGACCACGGTGGACTGAATTTCGTCGACGCCACTGATGGCGGCAACGGCGTCCTCGATCTCCTTCGTCACCTGCATCTCCAGTTCGGAGGGCGAAGCCCCGCTCTGGGTCACGGTGACGGCGACGACGGGCACGTCGATATTCGGGAAACGGGTGATCGGCAGCGTATTAAACGCCTGCATGCCGAGCATCATCAAAAGCGCGAAGCCGAGAAGCGGCGCAATCGGGTTACGGATTGACCATGCGGAGAAGTTCATTTCATTCCCTCAGTCAGTTGGACGCAGCCGTCTGGGCTTCCACCGGTCTTATCCGGTCACCATCACGCACGAATGCTCCAGCTTTCTCGACAACCTTGTCTCCAGCGGCAAGGCCGCTGACGATCTCGATGAATCCACCGTCTTCTATGCCGGTCTCGATCTTCACCTGCTTGACGACGTCGCCCTCCACCTTGCGGGTGGTCGAGCCTTCACGCCCGGAAGTGACAGCCGAGAGCGGCAAGGCGAGCGCGTTCGTCTCCTCGATCACGATCTCTGCGCTGGCATACATGCCCGATCGCGCCGGGCTGTTTTCCGGCAGCACCACATGCACGGAACCGAGGCGCGTCGTCGGATCGACGGTCGGCGAAACGAGGCGCACCTTGCCTTCTATTTTCGCTCTTCCGCCAGCAACCGTCAAATAGGCTTTCTGGCCGACTTTCACGTTTTGAATGTCGGTTTCGGAAAGATCGGCAACAAGTTCGATGGCGCCGTCCTTGATAACGGTGAAAAGCGGGTTTCCGGCGCCGCTGGCAATCGCGCCCACCTTGGCGTTCTTGGCTGAAACGATGCCGGCGACCGGGGTTTTCACGCCGGTGCGCGTGAGCTTGAGATCGATATCGGCGATCTGCGCGTCAACCACCTTGATGTCGGCTTCGCCGGCGGAAACGGCCTGCTTGGCCGCATCGAGGCGAGCCTGCGCCACCTGCGCGAGGGCTTCGGTCTTTTCCGTTTCGGAAATGGAGCCTGAACCGGTCTGGCTGAGCTTGGCGGCGCGGTCGCGCTGGCGAAGGGCGTCGGCCAGATTGGCCTGCGCCTCCAGCACCTGCGCCTTGGACTGGGTGACGGAAGCTTCGGCCTTGGCCTTGTTGGCTTCGAGCTGGCTCTTTTGCAGGACGAGGCTATCGGAGGACAGGACGGCCAGAACCGCATTCGCCGCCACCCGGTCGCCGATATCGGCGTTCAACGTGTCGATCGACAGGCCGTCGACCAAGGGCTGGACGTAGATTTCGTCCACCGGGCGGATTGTGCCTGTCGCGATAACACGGTCAACGAGGTCGCGCTTTGCGACATGCGCGACGATGATCGAGGGCACGTTCTGCTGTTTCACCGGCGCCTGTGCCTCTCCCTCCGCGGCTGCTGGAAGGGGAAGCGCCGTTGCGGACAGAAGAAGAAGGAAAAGAATACGGTTAAACGTGACTTTATGCTGCATATGTCTTGGCTCGCGCAATATCCGCTCACATGTCCTGCAGGCTACGGCCCGTATCTTAAAAGGTCATGCGATGGCGAATGTGAAACAAGGGATCACAATACTCCCTTTTCGATCCTCCCGATTCGAACGCCCCTCAACGCGAATCTCAAGCACCTTTGCCCTGTGCTTTTTCTACAAGATCAAATTTGGCAGTCTTGTGGGCGGGACTGTAATTCTTGTTGTCGTGCAAATCAATCCGCATAGCCACGAGGGTTGATATACATTTTTGTATAGGTCGAGGTGTTGTAATTGGTTTGATGGGTTACCAATGCGCGACGCGGCCTGGAATTCTGAGAACGCTTAATACGCCGTCATCCTCGGGCTTGACGCGGATCCAGGCACATCGCCGCAATCGAAACGTCGGTAGATCCTCGGGTCAAGCCTGAGGATGACGGAAGAGAGGTTGTCATTCAAGAAAATCGCGCGGTCAACGCCGCGCGATCCTATCTTCCCGCCCGCGCCTACTTCAACGCAGCGTCGGTAATTTCGGTCGTATATGCGCCCGAGGGCTCCTTGGTGATAACGGGGTCGGAGCCGCCGCCGAGCAGGGTCTTCACTGTTCGCTCGTAATCCGCCTTGTCGAGAGCGCCCTTCGAGCCGGCCGTCAGCTTTGCCACTTCGCCCATCATGCGCTTCTGGTGCTTTTCGGTCTGCGCGCCGGAGGCGTCGTTTTCGAGAACGATATCGGCGGCCTCGTCAGGGTTTTCCTCGGCCCATTTCCAGCCCTTCATGGAGGCACGGACGAATTTGACCATGTCCTCCTTGAACTTGGCGTCCTTCAGCTTGTCTTCTAGAACGTAGAGCCCGTCTTCCAGCGTCGCCACGCCTTCGTCTTCATATTTGAAGGTGACGAGGTCATCAGGCTTGATGCCGGCATCGAGGACCTGGCCATATTCATTATAGGTCATCGTCGAAATGCAGGCGGCCTGTTTCTGCAGTAGCGGATCGACGTTGAAACCCTGCTTCAGCACGGTCACGCCATCGGCGCCGCCGGTGGTCGGGATTTTCAGATGCGCCATCCACGACAGGAATGGATATTCATTGCCGAAGAACCAGACGCCCAGCGTCTTGCCCTTGAAATCCTCGGGCTTCTTGATGCCGGTTTCCTTCAGGCAGGTCAGCATCATGCCCGATGATTTGAATGGCTGGGCGATATTGACCAGCGGCACGCCCTTTTCACGCGTGGCAAGCGCAGACGGCATCCAGTCGACGATGACGTCGGCCCCGCCGCCGGCCAGAACCTGCGCGGGCGCAATATCCGGGCCGCCGGGCTTTATGTCGACATCCAGGCCTTCGGCTTCATAAAAGCCCTTGTCCTTGGCGACGTAATATCCGGCGAACTGCGCCTGGGTGACCCATTTCAGCTGCAGGGTGATCTTGTCGGCGGCCTGAGTGCTAAATGCGGTCAGCAGTGACGCCCCGGCAAGAAGCATGGATGCAAGTTTCATTTTCATCGCTGTTCCCTTTTTCGTTATTTACGTTCGTCCCCCACGGACGGACGGATGCCAGAAGGTGACGGCCCGTTCTGCGAGCGCCACAAGACCGTAAAAGCCCGAACCTGCGAGCGCCGCCACGGCAATCTCGGCCCAGACCATATCGACATTGCTGCGGCCCATTTCCGCCGAGATGCGGAAACCCATGCCGACGATGGGCGTGCCGAAGAATTCCGCGACGATGGCGCCGATCAGGGCGAGCGTGGAATTGATCTTCAGCGCGTTGAAGATGAATGGCCAGGCTGCGGGCAGGCGCAGTTTTATCAGCGTCGGCCACCAGCCGGCAGCATAGGTGCGCATCAGGTCGCGCTCCATGTGGCTGGCGGCAGCAAGCCCCTGCACCGTGTTCACCAGCATCGGGAAGAAGGTCATGATGACGACGACGGCGACTTTCGACTGCCAGTCGAAACCGAACCACATCACCATGATGGGTGCCACACCGACGACCGGCAGGGCGGAGACGAAGTTGCCGATGGGCAGAAGCCCGCGTTGCAGGAAAGGCGAGCGGTCGATGAGGATGGCGACGAGGAACCCGAGGCCGCAGCCAAGGACATAACCCGTCAGTACGGATTTGATGAAGGTCTGGCGGAAATCCGCCCAGAGGATCGGCAGCGAGCCGAGAAGGCGGGCGAGAATGGCGCTCGGCGCCGGCAGCAGGATGGGCGGCACGGAAAATCCGCGGACCATCCCTTCCCAGAGAACCAGAATGGCAAGGCCGAACAGCAGCGGCACGGCGAGGCGGCTTATGCGTTTCGCGCTCTGGGAAATAAAGGCATGGCGTACCAGCCATTCGTTGAAGGCCCAGGCGGCAAGCCAGAACAGGATAGCGCCGATAAACCAGCCGGGGTTCGTCATGGCCGTGCTCCCATTCGCTTGAGGACGGCGGCATGGGCGACGCCGATGATCGATACCAGAATGGCGGCGACACCGGCTGCCATGAACAGCGCCGCCCATATCTGCACCGTCTGGCCATAATAGGAACCGGAGAGCAGTCTCGCGCCGAGACCCGCAACAGCGCCTGTCGGCAATTCACCGACGATGGCGCCGACAAGCGCGATGGCGATGGCGATCTTCAGCGAGGTGAAGAGATAGGGCAGGGCGGCGGGCCAGCGCAGCTTCCAGAAGATCTGCGCTGGTGAGGCATTATAGGTGTGCATCAGGTCAAGCTGCAGGGTTTCGGGGCTTCTTAAGCCCTTCACCATGCCGACGACGATGGGGAAGAAAGAGAGATAGGTCGAGATCAGCGCCTTCGGCAGCAGTCCGGAAATGCCGATGGAGTTCAGGACAACGATGATCATCGGCGCGATGGCGAGAATGGGGATCGTCTGGCTGGCAATGATCCACGGCATGACGGAGCGGTCCATGGCGCGGTTATGGATGATCGCGACCGCCAGCAGGATTCCCAGCACCGCGCCGATGGCGAAACCGAGCAGCGTGGCCGAAAGCGTGACGCCGGCGTGGTAGACGAGGCTGCGCTTGGAGGTGACGGCCTTGTTGACGGTGGTATCCCAGAGTTCGGCGATGATCTGATGCGGCGCGGGGAGGACCGGGCGCTCCTGCGCGAAGGTTTGCGGCAGGAGTTCGAGGAAGCCCGGCGTCTGGCCAGCGCGGGTGGCCTGGTCGCGGGCGAAGGGCATGTTGAGGTAGATGACGGCGAGGTGCCAGAGAATGAGGATGGCGAGGAGGATGGCGAGGATGGGGAGGACGCGGTGGCGGAGGAGGGTCATGGGGTTTTGCTCCGCTGCGTGCATTGAGGGTGATGGTTAGCGGTGACTTGTGGGTGAGGCTTACCCCCCTCTGCCCTGCC
>NZ_QLNF01000047.1:0-2520 GCF_003261015.1 Agrobacterium sp. MS2
AAACGGCTGGCGGCCAAAACCATGAATTGCACTATGGGGCAACAGGGGAAACGTCCCGAAGACGACATGAAGTGTGCGTTCCGGTCTGCCGGCAACAGCCGCGACCAGCTCGATCGCAAAGGTTGATCACCTCTGTTTCCAATCCGCGGAAAGCCACCTGACGTCATCCCGGTGGCTTACATTTCGTCGCTGGTGTAACGCGTCTTCGATTGCCTTCCGACCGGTTCCCATTCGCGCCTTCGCAACAAGAGGCACGCCTGTCCTGCCGCTCACTTCGGCGCTATGGGGGAGCGCGTTCCCGTCAGGACAGGCTGGATCACCGCCTCGATTGCTGTAGACGTTCATACCGACCCGTTTTCAATTCGCTGGCGATTGGAATTATCAGTCATGACAATTGGAAGTCCATGCCGAGGAGATCCAAGGACCTCCGATACAAGATTGCGATGCGAATGTCAGACTGCCTGTTTGTCACGCTTCCGTCAGACTGGATCGAACATCTCCCGAAACTCCGGATCAGCAAAATAGGCAAGCTTGTCTGCAAAAATTGGCCGCTGCCCGGCAAGAAACAGCAATTGTCCTTTTGCGGGCAGGTTGCGCACCTCATCAGGGGTGAGCAGCGGCCGGCCGGTATGCTGTTGGCTGTAGGAGATCCCGGTCTTATCGGAATCGAGGGCTCTCGCCATCGTCTGGAACACGACCGTTTCCTGTCCAAGCAAATTAGAGGTGAGGCGGGCGCTGTCATGATCGTTGACACCGAAGACCTGCAGCACGCCGGCGTTTGACAAAAAAGTTCCGGCGCGGTGACCGTATGTGGCACGCAGCTGATGGATGTCCTGGAGGATGGGCCAAAGCTGGACACCATAACCCGCCATCAGACCCATCGCGCGTTCGACTGGTGCCAGATGCCCGAGGGATGCGAACTCGTCGAGCAGATAAAGAACCGGTGTCGCCGGCTTTGTCGGATCGCGAGCCATTTCGAGCAGGCTTTGCGAAACAAGCAGGCGCAGCCAGCGCGAATAGGTCGAGAGGCGGTCAGGCGGAAGAACGAGGAACACCGTCATGCTGCTGCGCTTGAGATCGGCAAACCGAAAATCCGAGCGACTGAGGATGGCCGTCATACGCGGTGAATCAAGAAAATGCGTATGGCGTTGAGCCACGGACAGAACGCCTGCGGCTTCGCGATCGGATTTTCCGAGGTGGCGGTTTGCGGCGCGCGCGACAAGACCGCTCGCCGCATCACTGTCCTGCATACGCTTGAGCAGTGCCGCAAACTGTTCCGGAGCAAGGGTAAGATGCTCGCGAAGTGTTGCGAGGTGTCTGCGTCTCAAAGGCTCCGCTGCAACGATCTCGAGCAGCAATCCGGCAATCAATGCTTTTGCCTCCTCGTTCCAATGCGCCTCGCCCGCCATTCCCGGTTCGTCGAACACTAGAGCGTCAGCGAGGGCACTGGCATCTTCCGCGACATCGAGGCTGTAAGGATCGAGCATGGCCAGCGGATTGAAGGCTGCCGAGGGTCTGCCGGTGATCCCGAAAGGATCGAGCACATGAACCGGACCGAACTTCTGGCGCGCACGGCCGGTGATCCTTGCATTCTCGCCCTTTGGATCGACGCAGATCACGGAACGGTCGGCGGTCAGCAGGTTCGGGATGATTGTACCAACACCCTTGCCGGTACGCGTCGGTGCGATGGTTAGGAGATGGGCCGGGCCACCATAGCGCAGGGGTTTGGCTGATTTCGTATCACGACCGATCAACAGGCCGGACCCGGACGCGGTGAGAGCGGCTATCTCCTTGTCTGTCGCAAAGCGGGCGGAGCCGTGGGTATCATCGTCACTTTCCCCGAAATGCAAAATGAGCGCGCTGGTGATGAACCGGAAGGTTATGACGGCAAGCGCCAGCAGGGTGAGGAAATCGGGGAGGATGTAGACAAGCGAGCCGCGCCCGAAACCCGTTTGCTCGAGGAAATGACGGCCACCCATGCCGATCACAAAAGTGACGATGATAAGGATGAAGAGAAATCCGGCGAGCTGTTTCCAGATCCGGAAGGGCATGGCAAGCAAAGCCAGGACTGCCCAGAGCGGATCCCGCGCGGCGGCGCGCATCATGTTCTTGAATGCGTCCCGGGCAAGTCGCAACCGGTTCATGGAGCGCCCTGCCCGCTGTCGCCAGGCTCTCCCTTGTCCGGCGGTCCTTGTCCGATGAGATCGTCAAACAGCGCCTTGTCATTGTCGCGTGTCAGAAAGCCCGGCAGTTCGCGACGCAGCCATTCACCGAGTTGTTTGCTGAACTCCTGATCATCCGAGGCTTCGAGGTGATGCAGAATGAGCGAGCCGATCAGGACCTTGCGGCGCATATCGTTGTTGCGCTCGGTTTTTGAAAGCCGGGCCTTGAGCGCGGAGCGTTGCGCGTCCAGTTCAGCCAGGCGCTGTTCGATGGTTTTCCTTGCCACGATTATTCCTTTCGATTGCGGTCGCACGGAACGGCCGTTGTTGACCACGGCTTCGCTCCTGGAAGACAGAC
>NZ_QLNF01000048.1:0-6539 GCF_003261015.1 Agrobacterium sp. MS2
TTGTAGCTGATAGTCGGCGTGCTCATCACGTCCGGTTATCCGTCAACCGTTAAGCCACGAACAACGTGACAACGTCCCTTAAGCCACTGAAATATCTCAGGTAGCGTCGCCTCCTCCCTCATGTTCGAAGTGACATAGCCGCCTCGATTTTAGAATCGAAGCGCCGCCTTCGAAGGCTTCAGTCTGTTTGCGAGGAACTCGATGCATAGCCGCACTTTGGCGGCTGCAAGCCGGGTGTGCGGGAAAACGACGTGGATCGGCGCTGCAGCAAGATGAACGTCGGGGAGGATAATCTCTAGCTTGCCGCTTTCGATGTCGTCATAAACGTCCCAGATCGACTTCAGGACAAGGCCAGCTCCCGAAAGCGCCCAGCGGTGAGCAAGCTCGCCGTTGTTGGTCGTAAGCCTGCCCATGACATTGACGCTGCGGCCGTCGGCGAAGGTCCAATGGGTATTCGGCGGCTCGCCAAAGGCAATGACCTCATGACGGATCAGGTCTTCGATTGTTTCGGGCCTTCCGCGGCGATCGAGATAGGCGGGCGCGCCGCAGATGACGCGCCTGTTCGGTGCAATCTGCCTGGCGACAAGACTGGAGTCGGCAAGCGCGCCGAAGCGGATCGCGAGATCGTATCCGCCTTCAACGATATTTGTGAGGCTGTCGTCTGTGTCGAGATGCACGAGCAGGCCGGGATGCATGTCTTGGAATTCGCTGAGCAACGGCGCGATCCATCGGATGCCGAAGGCGAAGGTCGATGTGACCTTCAGTACACCGGTCGCGGTATCCCTTCCGCTCGATGCTTCCGTTTCGGCATCGTCGATCTCCGCCAGGATCTGGACACAGCGGTCATAAAACCGCGCGCCTTCATCGGTCAGCGCCAGAGACCGCGTCGTCCGATTGATGAGCCGGACCCCCAGCCGCTCTTCCAGCCTCGACAGCTTGCGGCTGACCACCGCCAGCGAGAAGTTCAGCTCGCGCGCAGCACCGGACAGACTGCCCGCCTGAACCACCCGCACGAACACCAGCATGTCGAGAAAGTTGTCGCTCATATTCTTGCTGATATCGCAAGAGACCGTCGACAACAATCTCTGTTATCGCAAGAGAGGTGGAACGCTAATTTACGGCTATCGAAACCAAACGCGGAGAGATGGACATGACATCGTTGAACCAGAAGCGCGTCCTCATTGTCGGCGGCAGCTCCGGCATCGGACTTGCGGTCGCACAGCAGGCGCATGCCGCAGGAGCCACAGTGACGATCGCATCGAGGTCGGCTGACAAGCTCGGCGAGGCAGCGGCCTCGGTCAATCCTCCGATGGCCACCGCTGTGCTCGACACCGGCGACGCCGCCGGGATCGAGGCCTTCTTTGGATCCCATGAGGCATGGGATCACATCGTCATATCCGCCGCTCAGACGCCCAGCGGCCCGGTTCGCAAGCTTTCGCTCGACGATGCCAAGAAGGCGATGGAAAGCAAATTCTGGGGTGCCTACAGGGTCGCAAAGGCCGCACGGATAACGGAACGCGGCACGCTCACCTTTATTTCCGGGTTCCTGAGCGAGCGCCCATCGGCTTCGTCGGTCCTGCAAGGCGCGATCAACGCAGCACTGGAATCGCTCGCCCGCGGTCTGGCGCTAGAACTGTCTCCCGTTCGGGTCAATGCCGTTTCGCCAGGCCTGATCGACACGCCGCTGTGGTCGAAGATGGAGGAAGCGAACCGCACCGCGATGTTCGAGCGCGTCGCCGGCAGTCTACCTGCCAAGACAGTGGGCAAGCCATCCGATATCGCCAACGCCGTCCTCTTCCTGATAACGACACCCTTTGCCACCGGCTCCACCGTGCGTGTCGATGGCGGCGGCGTGATCGCGTGACGCCATGCAACTCGATCATGTCACACTGCGAACGGCGGACCTCGAAGAAACCCGGCATTTCCTGCAGGACCTGCTTGGCCTGACCGTCGGCTTCCGACCGGACTTCAGCTTTCCTGGGTACTGGCTTTATCGCGGCGACGAGCCGATCGTCCATCTTATTCCCGGCGGCGGTGCGGCCGTCAGCCGGGATGCTGAAGTGATCGACCATGTCGGCTTCCGGCTCGAAGGATACGGCGCTTTCCGTCGGAGGCTGGATGAGACAGGAATCCGATATTCCACCATGGATCTTCCCGAGCTCGGGGAACAACGGCTGTTTGTCCGCACCCCGGGCGACATCCTTCTCGAACTCGTCTTCCGGGACGACGTCAAAACCAACTGATCAACCGAAACAGGATTGAAGACAATGATCAAGAACGCTGTGACAGGCGGCCTTGCGGCTGCCGCTATTGCAATGTCGCTGTCAGCTCCGGCCTTCGCCGCGGCACCGCTGAAGATCGACGACATCGTCCATTCCGCGAAGCAATCACATGCCGAGGCGTCTGCGGAGACGGCAGCCCGGCATTTCTACAGCTTTTGGAACACCGGAGACGAGGCTGATCTCAAGGCTGCGATCTCGCCGTCCTTCACCGACCACACGCTGCCCGATGGCCGTCCGCAGGGACCTGATGGCCCGGCTTTCGCGTCAAAGACGTTCCGCGCCGCCGTTCCGGACCTTTCCGTCGAGGTTCGCAAAATGGTGTTCTCCGGCAACTACGTCACCGTCCACATGGTGTTCCGTGGTCATTTCACCGGGACGTTCGCCTCTGCCAAGGGGGTGGGTCAAACAATCGAGTTCATCGCGACTGATCTTTTGAAAGTGGCCAATGGCAAGGTAACGGACAATTGGCACATCGAGGACAATCTGACGCTGCTCAAACAGATGGGCGTCGTATCGATGAAGTGACGGTGGGCTCACGCCTTCGGCGGCGTCAGCCCCAGATAGCCAAACACGGCCTGCCGGGTCCGGCTGCGCAGAGCGATCCCATCCAGCTCCTGCCTGATGCCTGCCATGTCCGTCATCCCGCGCGTAATCGCCATCACGTCGAAGGCCAGGGTTTCGAGATCGGTGTCGATCTTGAGGTCGGCCTTGCTCAAGACGGAGGTGAGCGCCGGGTGGATCACGTCGACGACGCTCTTCTCACGGGCGTGGTTCGGCAGACGGTCCTCCTCGATATCGAGAAGGCGGGCGAGCGCCGGCCGCCGCAGTTGATGGGCGACTCCCGCATCGGTCATCATGGCAAGCGCGGTTCGCCAGTCGTCTTCGTAACTCGCCCTCTCGACGTCGGCAAACAGGTCAGCGGTCTCGCGCTGGATCAGGGCGATCGTGATGGCGTCCTTGTTCGGAAAATACTGGTAAAGCGATCCGATGCTGACACCGGCGCGATCGGCCACCGCATTGGTCGTGTACCCCTCCAGCCCGCGTTCTTCCAGAATGCGAGCTGCCGCTTCGACTATGATTTCGACAGTGACCGCGGAACGCGCCTGAACCGTTTGTTTTCTGGGACTTAGTTTGGGTTTTCGCACCATGTTCCGCGCCCGGTCAAAGCGAGTTTGTGAGGCAGGCAGAGGGCCATATCCTTCTTCCATCGTCAATCGAGTTTCGAAGAAAGAACAGCCATGATCACCGTAGATACCGACACCTGCGCATTCCTGCTTCGCGCCGCCACCGACCAGATCGCGGCCTCGCTTGATCGTCCTTCGCAGGCGGACGATATCGCATCCGTCATCCGGTGGGTGCGCTCCAGGAGTGCGCGGGCAGCCGCCGATCTGCGCGGTCAGCTCGCCACGCGCTACCCTGACATCGGCTGGACGGGCGAGGAGGACATGCCGGATGATCCGAATGCCGCCTACTGGGTCTACGACCCGATCGACGGAGCCTACCATTTCCTGCAGGGCCTGCCGCTGTGGTCGAGTTCGCTAGCATTAGTCGTCGGTGGGCGCTGCGTCTTCGGGATCGTCTATGATCCGACCTCGAACGAGCTGTTCATCGCCCGCGAAGGTCAGGGTGTGACGCTGAACGGAGAGCGCGTGACGACCCGGAACAAGACAGACCTCAAAGGCGCTGTTCTCGGATCGGCCGTCCCGCCGATCGCCCAGGTCGGACCGGAAGAGCACGCCGAGGCACTCCGACTGCTGGAACGCGTGACCGGACAAGTCTTCGTCGTCCGCCAGATGGCCTCGGCATCCCTGCAGCTTGCCTACGTCGCCGCTGGTCGGCTCGATGGCTACTTCGAGGTCGGTCATGACATTCCCGACTGGCTTGCCGGTGCATTGCTGGTCAAGGAGGCCGCCGGCGTCGTTACCGATCTATCGGGCAACGGCTTCGGCTGGTCGTCCAACGGCCTGCTTGCCGCTTCGCCCAACATCCATGCACAGCTTTTGAAAGTCGCGGCATCCGCTGCGCCCATCGTACGTGCTTAGGCGCGATCAACCAGGTCCGGTCCTCATCGGCAACGCGATCGCACTCGGAAAGCAGCGCCTTTTGTGGGCTGACAAACGACAAGGAGAATAAAATGCCTATTGCGATCTACGCGCTCACGATCGCAGCCTTCGGGATCGGTGTCACCGAATTCGTTCTCATGGGCCTTTTGACCCAGGTCGGGACGGCCCTCAACGTATCAATCCCAACGGCCGGACTGCTGATATCAGGATATGCGATCGGCGTTGCTGTCGGCGCGCCGGTCCTGACCGTTCTTCTATCAGGCTGGTCCCGCAAGAAGGTTCTCCTGGCGCTGATGGTCATCTTCACCATTGGCAATCTCGCCTGTGCGCTGGCGCCGAGCTATTCGTTCCTGCTCGCCGCGCGTGTTGTGACGGCGCTGGCCCACGGCACCTTCTTCGGCGTCGGCTCGGTCGTTGCGACCTCGCTGGTCAAGCCGGACCGCAAGGCATCCGCCATCGCCGTCATGTTTACGGGACTGACCGCGGCGAACATCCTCGGCGTGCCGTTCGGCACCTGGCTCGGCCTCGAACTCGGCTGGCGGGCGACCTTTTGGGCCGTCACCACGATCGGCATCGTCGCTCTGGCGGTGATCGCCCGTTACGTTCCTTCTGATCACGGTGCGACCGCTGCCAGTGACTGGCGCGCCGATCTCCGGGCGATGATGAATCCTTCTGTCATCATTAGCCTGTCGGTCACGGCGCTCGGGTTCGCCGGGCTGTTCACAGTCTTTACCTACATTGCCCCGCTGCTGACGGAGGTCACGGGATTTAGCGAGGCAGCGGTCTCTCCGATCCTGCTGGTCTTTGGCGGTGGCCTCGTCCTCGGCAACCTTGCAGGTGGCAAGCTTGCAGATCGCTTCCTGCAGGCGACGGTCATCGGCACATTGCTTGCTCTGGCCACGGTTCTGGTCGTCTTCGGCCTCGTGGTCCACAGCAAGATCCTGACTATCGTGCTGGTAGCCCTGCTGGGTGCCGCCGCCTTCTCGACGGTCGCTGAACATCGGCGCAGCTTTGGCCGTGGCAATACCGTCTATGATCCCTGGCACTATGTCCCTGTCCTTGCTCGCAAACCCGGTGCCTTGCGCAACGGCGCTCCCTTCCGCGAATGGGTTTTGCCAGCCGCAATGGAGAAGGTCCGCAAGCGACTGAAGAGCGTCGATGACGGTGATCGGCAGATGGTCACCATACTCGGATGCGTTCCCGCCGATGGTCTCGCCGCCGTTGAGGCTGCCTGCCAGGAAGCGCTCGATCACGGCGTCTGCTCGGCCTCGGTTATCATCAACATTCTGGCGCGAAGCCGCGATCCAGCTCCCGCTGCAACCCTGCAAATCCCGGATGCGCTTCGGCTTGCCCATGAGCCGGTCGCCGACTGCGCCCGTTACGACAGGCTCAGGAGAGTAAGTTGATGGAACGCACACAGGTTCTCGAACTGATGAGCACGCTGAAGCTCTACGGAATGCGCAGCGCCTACGACGAGGTCATGGGAAACGGTATCAAACGGCAGCACGAGCCGCCTCACATTGTCGGCGACCTCCTGCAGTCGGAGATCGCCGAGAAGCAGGCACGCTCAATCCGCTACCAGCTCAGCATCGCCAAATTGCCGTTGGCAAAAGACATCGACGACTTCGACTTCGCCGACACGCCTGTCAATGAATCCCTGGTGCGGGAACTGGCCATCGGCACCTTCGTCGCCGACCAGCGCAACGTCGTTCTCGTCGGCGGCACAGGAACAGGCAAGAGCCATCTGGCTATCGCGATTGCCCGTTCGCTCATCCGTTATGGGACGCGTGGGCGATTCTATAATGTCGTTGATCTGGTCAACCGCCTGGAAACGGAAACACGCAACGGCAAGCAAGGTCGAATAGCAGATTACCTCACGCGCCTCGACTTCATCATCCTTGATGAGCTTGGCTATCTGCCGTTCGCGCAGGCCGGAGGTCAGCTCCTCTTCCACCTGATCAGCAGGCTCTACGAGCGCACCTCGGTCATCGTCACGACGAACCTTGCCTTCGGCGAATGGCCGTCGGTGTTTGGTGATGCCAAGATGACGACAGCACTCCTCGATCGCCTGACCCATCACTGCGAGATCGTGGAAACAGGAAACGAGTCCTGGCGCTTCAAGGGCGTTGTCACGTTGTTCGTGGCTTAACGGTTGACGGATAACCGGACGTGATGAGCACGCCGACTATCAGCT
>NZ_QLNF01000049.1:0-2948 GCF_003261015.1 Agrobacterium sp. MS2
GGCTCCCTTGAACAGCAGGAGCTCGGCCGCCCGTCCGGCCATCAACAGCGCCAGCAGCCGATTGTACCAGTCTTCGGTATCGGGCCCGCTACCGGCAAAGCTGACGATGTTGGAGCCGCCGTCAGGATGGTCGATGCTGATCCCTTGGATGGTGCCAAGGCGCAGGGCGTGATGAACGACGGCATGTCCGGCTTCGTGGACGGCGAGACGCCAACGGACGTTGTACGGAACGGACGGCCTGTGACCGCGGATGCCGGCTTCGATGTCGGCATAGGTCATCTCCCTCTTCTGGCGCCGGGCCTTCAGGCGTGCATGGCGCACGATGCGTTCGATGTCGGCGCCGGTCAGGCCCATGGCACGGGTCGCAAGCCGCCGCAACGCGTGAGACACCGAGCTGTCCTGCTCGGCCGCCTCTGGCCTATCGACGTCGCGCTCGGCGCCATCCTCCAAAATGATCTCGATCTCATCCGAGGAGTTGTCGATCTTCGTGTCGCCTGTCATGGCTGACCTCCAATCTGGGAGTTCGACGCGGCGACGATGTCGAGGTCGCTCCCCAGATGATGTGCGAGAATGCCGGCGAGCGTCGGAATATCCGGGCGCGGGATCTCGATGTGGGTTTCCAACCGACCAGAGCGGCGGATTGCTTCGTCGATCTCGTCCGGCCGGTTGGTCGCGCCGACGACGATGACACCCTCGCTCTTCATCACCCCATCCAGCAATTCCAGCAGCTTGTTGACGACGGCGTTCCAGTAATCGGCATAAGGCCTGGTGTTGCTGACGCGTGACCCGATGCCATCGATCTCGTCGATGAAGAGAATGCAGGGCGCCCGGCCTCGAGCCTCGGCAAAGGTGCCTGCCATGCGGTCCAGCACATCATGCAGATACTCGCCCTGCAGCCATGTCGACACAGATGTCACAACGAGCGGGACTTGCAGTGTATTGCATAGCGCGCGTGCGAAGGTCGTTTTGCCGGTCCCTGGAGGTCCCGACAGGAGCAGCTTGGTGCTCATCTGCGACCACGCCAACTTGCCGCTGAGGTAATCGGCGAGATCCGCCTTGAGGCCAAGCGCCCAGTCTTTTGCGGCGCCATAGCCAGTGAGCGTCTCGACCCGCAGCGCCGTCGGCGACAGTTCATCACCATCGGGCTCCGGCTGGATCACTTCAGCGCCGGTTGGCTTGCCTTTCGATTTACCCGTGCCTTTGCTTTTTGACGACGACGACGTCGTCAAGGATGTGGGACCGTCCCTAGTCAGGCTCGTTTGCAATATATTTCTGAGTTACCGTAGATCAAACTAAGTTAGCTGATAATAAAGGCTATGAACATCTAAGGATGTGGAGGATTTAGTATGGAAGCTGGACAAAACAGATATGCGGAGCGATTTATATTAGCGATCGATGGGCAGACATATGTTTCACATGAAGAAAACTATGCATCGCCCTGTAAATTCGTTTTGCCATCATTTCTGTTCAAAAGGCTGAGATTACTTACAAGGTGGTGGGGCGGTCGCATTCCCACTCTTGCATCAGTCTATAATTCGCTAACGCCGAATATAGGATTGGTCCAATTCGGGGACGAATGTATTTCTAAAAGCAAGTAAAATCCTCTGTTTTGCGTCGTAGTTTAGGTGATCTACTGCTTCACTAAGCTGTAGACGTGTCTTCTCAAGTTTGCCATCTCAAACGAGGTGGCTGAACGCAAGACGATCTGTTGTTGGGGGGAATCGCTTTGTGTGTCGGAGCCACCGAGATGCTGTTCCTTCGCTTTCGACAAGCCCCATACGGATTCCCGCCATCTGGCTAAGCGCAGGAGGCAAGGTCATCACTCTAGCCGCCTCAAAGCAGCACAATAGTGACGATCAAAAGGAGGCGATCAAGTGTAATGAGAAACCAGAGGGCTCGAAAGAAAATCCCCTCGGGGACAGAATTCCTCTGATTCATGCTACACAATTCATAGTTTGAAGGCGAACAGCCTTTAGAAGGCGCCGCAAAAATTAGCAACTATTGTGTAGGATGCTGTAAGAGTAAATTGTGCTGGCGGAAATATACCTCGGATGCTCGAAATGCGCCAGCTAGACGTCTGCATTGCACGACTACGTCGATAGAAGCATGAAGCAAATTCAATATTTCAACGCGTCCAAGGTCGCGCGCGGCCTCGGATTCCTTGATTAAGAGCATTAACTGTTCGAATGCGAGAGCGACAGAATCCGCATGAACTGTAGTAATCGAGCCTGGATGACCCGAGTTCACGTTCCTAATGTAGTAGAATGCGGTGCCATCACGTAGCTCCTGCAGAAGAATGCGATCTGGTCGCATTCGCAGGCTCGACTCAAGAAGCTGTTTCGGCCCCGCCTGAGAGAGTCCTTGCCGGTCTTTCGAGTAAAAAAGTCGGACATTGTTTTTTTGGGGAATTACGAGTTCAGCAGTATCCTCTATCGAAATAATCCGCTCGTCGCCAGGAATGTGTTTGATCAGAGCTTTCGAGAGCGTCGTTTTGGCCGATCCAGTCGCTCCCGAAATTATGATGTTCTTCCGGGACAAGACCGCCTGACGCAAGAATTCCTTAATCTGACCGGCGCGATATAGATTACGCAACTCGTCATCGTTGCCTGGTGCGTCGGCCTCAATGGTTCGTGTGCCTTCAAAGAAGAGCCTTTCGTCTAAATCATCGAGCGTAAAATCGACCGATGACGGCTTGCGTATTGTAATGCTCACCGTCTCTTTCAGCGTCGCTGGAGGAATGACGACCTGGATGCGCTCGTCTCCTGGAAGCGTCGCTGAGAGTATCGGGCGCGTCTCATCGATGGACTGGTGCGAAAAGCTGGCAACGGCCCGGGCAAGGCGCATGAGCTTTTCGAAGGTCAGACCCGGAAGATCATGGGTCCGCCACCCGCCGGGTCCTTCCGTCAGCACCTGCCCGGGCCGATTGACGATCACCTCATAGAGTGAGG
>NZ_QLNF01000050.1:0-607 GCF_003261015.1 Agrobacterium sp. MS2
CACGATTATTCCTTTCGATTGCGGTCGCACGGAACGGCCGTTGTTGACCACGGCTTCGCTCCTGGAAGACAGACCAGTTTCTATGAGGAGATCGGCATAGCGATTGTAAGAGGAGTTCAAACCCTATGGTTCATGATGTCGCCGTCACCCGGGCAGATGAGATTTTCGCCCAAGACCGAACAGAATGATTTTGAAAATCCGCCCATCCGGCCTGGCGTCAGACGCCGAGCGCGCCACCAGATCAGCAAATTTTTTCTGAATAATTCCGGCGATGCGGACATGCTCGCGTTGCTTACGTTCCGGCAAAAACTCAAAGCTGGTCTTCATGTCTGCTCCGCTTATCCACGGTGTCCCGTATGGGCGAAACCAGAGCTCGCCCGAACTCCGGTTTTGATAGCCGCCAGGAAAATGCCTGCCTTCCCCGACAATGCGCCTTCGGTCCTGGCCAGCCATCTCTGATTGATGCAAATGGTATTGGAATACCGGCGTTCCTCAATAGCGAACATTGAATGGTTCATTATCTCAGGTTGAATTTTGCTGACCACTTTTAGCAGTCGAAATGCCCGTTCGATGTTGCTAGCCTCGCCACCGGTAAACAGACAAGGGC
>NZ_QLNF01000051.1:0-3808 GCF_003261015.1 Agrobacterium sp. MS2
TGTGTCGCGACGTAACGGCACCATTGGTTCGCGGGAGATTCTTGAGCACATCAATTTGGCGCGTTATTCGGCCGTTCTGGCCCAGTCATTCAGAAAACCGCCGTGAATCGATCCCAGGATGGCTTGACGGGAAGGAACCTCTCAGGTCGCAGAACGTTCAGGAAACTGAGATCACTTGGAAGGGTGCGATGTCCCCAGCCGTTGCGATGGAACGGATCATCACCAAGCTCTCGATTTGATGACGCATTGGGAAGAGCTCCGAAAGGAAAATATCCATGAAAGCTGTCGTGTACAATGGGCCCAAAGATGTTTCTGTCAATACCATCGACGATCCCAAGATCGAGAAACCGACTGATGTGATCATTCGGGTGACCACCACCAACATTTGCGGGTCTGATCTTCACATGTACGAGGGCCGGACCAGCTTCGAGAAGGGCAGGGTCTTTGGTCACGAAAACCTTGGCGAAGTCATCGAGGTCGGCGCTGCCGTAGATCGTATCAAGAAGGGCGATCGCGTGTGCATGCCGTTCAACGTCGGTTGCGGTTTCTGCGAAAATTGCGAACGCGGTTTGACAGGTTTTTGCCTCACGACCAACCCTGGAACCGCCGGGGCAGCGTATGGCTTTGCCGAGATGGGTCCGTGGCAAGGTGGTCAGGCCGAGTTGATGCGCGTTCCTTATGCGGACTTCAATTGTCTGAAGCTGCCTGAGGACGCCAAAGAGAAGGAGGACGACTATGTCATGCTCTCCGACATCTTCCCGACAGGTTGGCATGGCGTCGAACTGTCCGGTTTCCTGCCCGGCGAAAGCATCGCGATCTACGGCGCCGGTCCGGTGGGTTTGATGGCCGCGCACTCAGCTCAAATCCGCGGTGCCGCTCAGATCTTCGTGGTCGATTCTCACGATGACCGCCTGAAACTGGCCGAGGCGATGGGCGCTATTCCGATCGACATGCGCAAGGGCGATCCCGCCCAGCAGATCCTTGACGCGACCGGCGGTCTCGGGACCGACCGGGGGGTCGAGGCGGTAGGTTATCAGTGCTGCGATCGCCACGGCAAGGAGCGCAGCAATTACACGATGAACTGCCTCGTTAAAAGCACAAAGGCCACCGGCGGAATCGGCGTTGTCGGCGTGTTCGTTGCGGAAGACCCGAACGCGCCCGACGATCTCCAGAAGGAAGGCAAGATGGCGTTCGACTTCGGCAACTTCTGGTTCAAGGGCCAGAAGATCGGCACCGGACAATGTAATGTAAAGCATTATAACCGGCGGCTGATGAACCTTATCGAGCATGGCCGGGCCAATCCTGCCCAAATCATCTCGCACCGACTGTCGCTCGATCAGGCGCCAGACGCCTACAAGCATTTCGACGAGCGCGATGCTGGTTGGACGAAGGTCGTGCTCAAGCCGGGCACCTGACCTTAGTCTTCGACGGAATAGGAGATAAATTATGACTTTGGAAGGCAAATCAGTTGCCATTCTGATCGCACCCCGCGGGACGGAAGAACCAGAATTCTCGAAGCCCAAGCAAGCTGTCGAGGACGCTGGTGGCAAAGTGACCGTGGTCAGTTTTGAACCGGGCAAGGCTCGCACAGTCAATAGCGATCTTGACGAGGGCGGCAGCTATACTATCGACAAGACGTTTTCCGAGGTCAAAGCCGACGATTTCGACGGACTTGTTGTGCCCGGAGGGACTGTCGGTGCCGACAAGCTGCGCGGCAGCGTGGAGGCAATTGGTTTCATCCGGGCTTTCTTCGATCAGAAAAAACCTGTTGCGGCTATATGCCATGCACCCTGGACATTGATCGAGGCGGGGGTGCTTAAAGGTCGCACCTTGACGTCCTACCCGACGCTGAAGGTCGATATCGAGAACGCCGGCGGTGCATGGACCAATGAGGAAGTCGTGGTCGACAACGGCCTTGTTACCAGCCGCGATCCCAATGATTTGCCCGCCTTCTGTGCCAAACTCGTTGAGGAAATCGCAGAAGGTGTGGGCGCAGCGCTCGCAGCAGGGAATAAAGACGGGGCGTTTCGACGAACCATGTGAGGGCCCTCTCCCTGGAGAAGGTCCGCACAAAGCAAGCGTGGCTGATGGCCAGCGATTGGCCGTCCGCCACGCCGCGTATCACACGAACACGGCGCACCTGACGGGCACCCAAACCTTAAGCCGCGTCAACCGCGGTGACATCGCCGGATCCCGCTTCGAGATTCGACCCATTCCAACGTTGGTTGAGATGCACCTGATCGAACGTGCGTTCGGCCAGATTCACGACCTACAGCGCCGCCTTGAGATAGCGGGCGGTGAGACTGCCTTCCGCTTCCGCAACGACGCCAGGGACGCCGCTGGCAACGATACGGCCGCCATCTTCCCCGGCCCCCGGTCCCAGATCGATGATCCAATCCGCCTGTGCGATGGCGCGCATATCATGTTCGACGACTACGACCGTATTGCCGACGTCGACGAGGCCCTGCAGGTGTTGCATCAGCCGGTCCGCATCGGAGGGGTGAAGCCCCGAAGTTGGCTCGTCGAGGATGTAGATAGTGTTGGCGCGTTGAGCGCGTTGCAGTTCAGTCGCTAGCTTGATGCGCTGCGCCTCGCCGCCCGACAACTCGGTCGCCGGCTGTCCGAGCCTCAGATAGCCGAGACCGATCTCCCGCAGCACATCGAGGGAGCGCATCACAGATGCCTCGCCAGCGAAGAAGTCGCACGCATCGTCGACCGTCAGTTCGAGCACCTGGGCGATATTGCGCCCGTTCCATTCGACTTCGAGTGTTTCCGGGTTGTAGCGAGAGCCATGACAGGTCGAGCACGGCGCAAAAACGCTCGGCAGGAACAGCAGCTCCACCATGACGTATCCTTCGCCCTCGCACACCGGGCAGCGACCTTGCGCGACGTTGAACGAGAACCTGCCCGGGCTGTAGTGTCGCCGGCGGGCGAGCGGCGTATCAGCAAAGATCCTTCGCACATGGTCGAACATGCCGCTGTAGGTGGATAGATTCGAGCGCGGCGTGCGGCCGATCGGTTTCTGATCGACCCGCACCAGTCTGCGAACATGCTCCATGCCTGCGACAATGCGTCCTTCAGTATTTTTCTGAGCAACATCGAGCAGCGGATCGATATCCTCATCCTCGGCCATGGGGGAGCCGCCGAGGTGTTCCGTGACAAGCTCAGGCAGGGCCTGACTGACAAGACTGGATTTGCCCGATCCCGAAACGCCGGTGACAGCGGTAAAGCACCCGATGGGAAATTCGACGTCGAGCTCGTGGAGATTGTTACGTCTGACCCCTTCCAGGCGAAGCCATGCCTTGGGATCGCGGGGTGCGCGCTCACTGCGGAGCGGCTCTGCGAACAGGTAGCGGCGGGTGATCGAAGTCTCGACGTCGGCAAGCCCCTCTATCGGGCCGCTGTAGAGGACTTCACCGCCCTTTTCCCCGGCTCCTGGTCCAACATCGACGAGCCATTCGGCGTGGCGGATTACGTCGAGATCATGTTCGACGACAAACAGAGAGTTGCCCGCCGCCTTAAGACGCTCAAGGATAGTGAGCAAGGCCTCGCCATCCGCCGGGTGCAATCCCGCCGAAGGCTCGTCAAGCACATAGACCACGCCGAAAAGCTGTGACGACAATTGGGTGGCAAGGCGCAAGCGCTGCAGCTCTCCCGAGGAGAGTGTCGGGGTGCTGCGGTCGAGCGAAATGTAGCCAAGGCCAAGATCGATCAGCGGCTCGAGCCGCTCGATCAATTCGCAGGCAAGGCGTTGGGCGGCGACCCGCTTTTCGTCGGAGAGATTGGGCGTGCGGCGCACGTCGGCCGC
>NZ_QLNF01000052.1:0-8213 GCF_003261015.1 Agrobacterium sp. MS2
ATTAACCAGCTACCCGAGCCGGAAACTCCATTCTTCCAGAGCCCAAAAAGTCTCAAATCATTCGACGACGGACATGCCATTCAGTTGGTCGTTACGGACAGCGACGGAAACAGTGATCTGACGCGCCTGGATTTCGACACCGGTATTGCGCCGCCGGTTGCAAATGCGGGCTTTGATAGAAGCGTCGACGTTGGCGAGACTATTCAGCTTGACGGCTACCGTTCCCAAGATCCCGCCGGCCTTGAACTCACCGCGAATTGGCGCCTCGTCTCTCGCCCGGCGGGAAGCGTCAGCGAACTCGTCAGTTCGACACCGATCGGCCGGAAATCTCTCGTGGCCGACGTCGAAGGGCTCTACATTGTTGAACTCGCGGTAACCAACGGCACGACGACAGGCAAGGATATTGTAATCATATCCGCCGGCGCGCACGGATCGCAGAATGTTGCGCCGGTCGCCGAGGCGCGTGCGGACGGCCTTGTCGTTCCCGGGCATTCCCTCGTGCTCAATGGTGTCGCCAGTTCCGATCGGGACGGCGATAGGCTGTCCTATCGGTGGTCGATATTAAGCGCTCCCGCTGGCAGTGCAGCACGGATCATTGATGCTAATACGGTATTGGCCGACTTTACGCCCGATCTGGCTGGCGAATATCTTGTTCAGCTGGCTACGACAGACGGTATCGACACGTCTTTCGACACGATTGTGATCTCAACCGAACAAAATCCGCCAACGGCAATTGCGGGTATCGATCTGGTCATGCCCACCGATCGGGTTGTTTCGCTGGATGCCGGCCGTTCCTCAAGTCCGGCCGTTGCGTCGTGGCGATGGTCGATGCTTGGGCTCGGCGATGACAGTGCTGTCCCGGCGGTGACCATTTCGACGCCGGACGAACAGACAACCGCTGTCAATTTCAATGCCGCTACCGGAACCGCGACCGAGGGGCCTGCCTCAGCCTTTGGCAAATATGACTTCATTATTTTCGAGAACTCGGACTCGCAGTCCCAGGTTTACGGACGCGCGCTTATTGGCGGCGACCTGACGGGGCAATCGTCTGACTATGCCAATGGCCTTGGCGGTACGGCAAGCGGCACGGATGTTCTGGTTGTCGCAGGTAACGTCGCCGGCGGCCCGAAGAATATCAACAATGGCGGAAATGTCCGCGTAGGTGGAGCGGTTTTCACTAACATCAACCGGAACGGGGGCGGCACAATCGTCAACGATCCGACGGTCTCCGCAGCGCGCGCGCGCGCCGATCTCAGCGCTTTTTCGCGTAATCTCGCCGCCATGCAGGCAACCGCGCCGATCTCTCTTCCGGGGTTTCAACCGCAGGGCGTCACCCTCAACGCCGTCGCTGGCGATGACGGGGTCGCCGTGTTCACGATCGCTGACGGCAACAGCCTGTTTGGCAATTCGAAGGTCCAGAGCATCAACATCAACCTCAATGGTGCCGATGCCGTGGTGATCAACGTCGGCGGATCAGCCATTAATTTTGACGGCGGCAACTTTGTCGGCAGTTTCAACAACGCGACGACGCGGGGCAAGGTGCTTTGGAATTTCCATGAGGCGACCAACATCCTCCTCGATCGCGGTTTTTCCGGTTCCATCCTCGCGCCTTATGCCCATCTGGAAAATCGCAGTCAGTTGAACGGTGCGGTTGCAGTCAAGAGCATCTCTCATCGCGGCGCGGTCATAACACCCGGGTTTACCGCGCATGCTGTCTTTGCCTCTCCGGTCAAGCAAGTTGATACGGCCGTCGTTCAGATCGGCGTCGCGGGTGAGGGTGGGTTCCAGTCGTTGGATACGCTTCTCGTTACGACTGGCAACATCGCACCCCGCGCGGAAATCTCGGTCACTTCCGGCTCCGTCACTGCCGGTACGCCAGTAATCTTGAGTGCGGCGACATCCTCGGATGCGAACGGAGATGCTCTCTCCTACCGTTGGTCGCTTCTCTCCCGGCCTGAAGGCAGCGCCGCGACCTACGACAATACCAAGGGACTTACAACGAAGTTCACGGGCGACAAGCGTGGCATCTACGTCTCGCAAGTGATCGCGTCGGATGGCGTGCTGGAAAGCTGGCCGGCGGTGACCGCCATCGAGGTCCCCAATGGTGCGCCTGTCATTGCCAGCGACGCGGTGACGCAGGCCAAAACACAAAAGGCCTATGCTTATCTTCCGGCCGCGATGGATGTGGACGGCGACACTCTCACCTGGACGCTTGTCTCCGGGCCTGCTGGCATGACAATCGATCCCTCCAACGGTGCGCTCGCATGGACCCCGAAAGAGGTTGGTACCGTTAATGTTTCTATTTCAGTCTCCGACGGTTTTGGCGGCTCAAGCCGGCAAGCATTCGTTATCGATGTCGAGCGGGGCGGCAACGTGCTGCCGCCGACGATCCGGCCAGTGGAGAATGTAAAGGTTCGTCCGGGTGAGATGGTTTCCATCACTGTCAGCGGCTCTGATCCCGAAAACGCTTCGTTGACTTACTGGTCGGCGGGTCAGCCGCCCACAGCCCGCTTCGATGCGGCAAGCGGCGCGTTCCATTATATCGCCCGCGAAGCCGATATCGGCGTCCAGGCCGTGACATTCGCTGTAACGGACGGTCTCCATACGGCTTCGACCGGCATGACGATTACGGTCGAGCCGTGGCCTGAAAGCGATCCGACGGTTCTGTCGGGTATCGTGCTCGACGCGCAGGATTATGCCGCCGGTGTCACGACACCGGTCGTTGGGGCCAGAGTGAGCCTGCAAGGGGTGAATGCGACAACGGGAGCAAATGGTCGTTTCTCTTTCACGTCACTCACACGTCACGGCGATTTCACGCTGGCGGCCGATGGCAGAAACGCGACGCCTGCCGTCGATGGCAAAAAATATGGTTCATTCCGTAGCGCGGTGACCGTTTACAGGAACAGCTCAAACGCGCTTACAGCACCCATCCTGCTCAACCGGCTCGGCGATGGCGAGACGCAGTTGACGGAGGTTGACGACAACCTGCCGCCGAACCTGCGGTCGTGCCGGGTTTTCCGGGCCGATATTGGTAACGGTGCCAGCATCGCCCTGTCCGCCCTCGGGTTGAGGAGTAATGATCAGCTTGTCGCGGGAACGCAGGCGGTTGTTTGGGCCGCCAACACCCAGACGGCGCAATATAGCCGCGTGGCGACCGGAACCGTAGGACCTGATGGTTATACGATCACCGGCCTTACCGGCTCGGTTTCGGCCGGCACTAACCTTTTCGTGACACCGCTTCCGGTTGAGGGCAACGTCTCCTCGCAGCAGCCAAAGGCCAAATATACCCCTTCGCTGCTTGGCGAAGGCAATCTTCAGAACAGCTATTCCCTGCCGGCATATACTTCTCTCGGACAAGATCGATCGCTGGGCTTCGTCTATAACTCCGTGACAGCCGATCCCCGCCCGATCATTTTGGCCGACGTCGTGATCCCAGCGGAGACCACGCTGAGCAGTAAGCTGGAAGCTGAACTTTATATTGGCGGGCAGAAGGCGCCAGGCGTCGTGGTCGTCGATTTGACTGCAAGCCAGACGGGTAATGGGTCGATCCCTGTTCAGGGGACGTCCTCCAAGGTTTCCCTTTCCATATCCTTCGACGCGCGCGCCCTGCCAACCGGACTGCACGATTATCAGCTCTATGTGTTTGCTGGGCATCAATGCTCGGCGGCGGCGTCGGTCGTCTCTGGGGCGGTCTTTGTGAACAATCGTTCCGATAGTCCCTATGGCGCAGGATGGAAACCCTCCGAGTTGCAGCAATTGCACAAACAGCCGGACGGGTCGGTTGCGATTGAAGAACCCAATGGCGGCCTGACGCGATTTGAAGAGGAAAAACTGGTTTCTCTCAGTTCTCCCGAGCTGTTCGAGCTGTTCGATCCGGAGCGTGCCGAAGTTGCGGATTTGGACAAGGACGGTGATCTCGATATTGTCGTAGCGGAAGGTCAGACTGGCAATCTGCTAATCTATCGAAATGATGGTCCAGGCATGCGCACCTTCACCGGTCCAGAACGGATCGATGCGGGCGAGGCCGGTCGCGCCAGCAGCCCGGGTAACGAGCATTATCCTGACACAAACGATGTCGCGGTCGCCGATTTCAATCAGGATGGCCTTACCGATTACGCGACATCGCACCAATATAGCAATGTTGGCAGAATCCATTTCCAGCAGACCGACGGCACCTACAAGCGTCTCGATTTCTCGACCGGACAGTCGACGTCCGTTGGTTCCGGCGATTTTAATGGCGATGGAATTCCCGATGTCGCTTTTGGCCTTAGCTACGGAAATCTTCGGGTCTATCTTGGTCCGGTGACATCTACCTCCAAGTCGATCGACATTTCCGCGGGCTACGACCATTGGGACATGGATGTGGCCGATTTGAACGGAGACGGTTTCGACGACATCGTCGTCGCAGCCGTCGGTTTCAACCACGTTTATTTCGTCTACGGCTCCAGCAGCTTCCAGACGACGCGCGTCGTCAGAAACATGGCGCTTTCATTGTCCACCTCCGGGCTTCAACAAATCATTTCCGCCGGTGACGTGGATGGTGACGGGCAGATGGAGTTGGCCGTCGCGGGACCGACACGATTAGCCGTGCTCGAGCCCGTGAAAGATGGAACAGGCAACTACCGTCTCCTCAGGTCTCTTCCCCTGCCAAACTCAGGAAGTCCGGAATCCGTCTCGATCAAAGACGTCTTCAACGACGGCAAGGCGGAGGTCATGGTTGTCAACAAGACATCACGCCTGTTCGTCTACGATACGAACTCGCTTTATGGCAGCGACGCGCCGCGTCAGCTTGAAATAGGCGGTTCCGGCGACGACACATTAACGGTGGCCGATTTCGACCGCGATGGAATCCAGGATTTTGTCCTCTTTTACGCGAGCCCCAAAAAGGGAATTCCGGACAATCTTGCCGTTCACTTCGGAACGGGTGAGCATTCGGGCAATTTCATAACCCCGCCGACGGAGTTTTCAGGCATCGTCCGAGGCAACGACGGAACCTACCGCCGTACTTATAAGGACGGTACCGTTGCCATCTTCAACCCCGAGGGCTTCCAGACAGCGGTTATAGACAGTAACGGCAATACCACCGCTTATGACTATGCCGAGGGCCGCCTCGTCACGATTACCGATCCTGCCGGTCTGAAGGTGGAGATGAGCTATGCCAACGAGCGGTTGGCGCGGGCCGTCTATTCGGACGGCCGCGTCTCGACTTTCGAGTATGACCAGACCGGAAATCTTCTCGGCGTGACCCAGCCCAATCTTGCCTTGCCACAGACTGTTTCCCTGCCGAACGGTGAACAGGTTCATCTTGTAGCCGAAAGCTCGAGCGGCGGAAGTGGGTCGACCTATGCCTATCAGGGGGCTAGCGTCACAGTCGGCAATACGAAGATCAGCTATAGCTATGATGCCAATGGCAAAATGATTGCCTCCATCGATGAACGGGGCAAGGCAGTCACCTACAACTACACCGCGGCCGGGCGGCTGCAATCCAGTACCTTGCCTGATGCTTCAAGTGTTTCGGTCGATATTGCCAAGACTCTCGGTCTCGCCACTTTCGGCGTCGATCTTGGTGCTCCCTCCGCAACGAAACATATTTCGCCGGAGGAGCGCACTGTTAAACTCACTGACGCGAAGGGAAATAAGGCCGAGCAGGAGGTGAATGAATGGGGCGCCGTGGTTCGGACCAAGGATCCGCTGGGCCGCGAGACCATTTTCACGCGTAACGCCAACAATCTCGTAACGAGAATCGAGGCACCAAGCGACGCTTCCACTGGCAACAGGCTTGTTACCGAACTTGTTTATGACAACCGCGGCAACGTCACTTCGAAGCGGGAGGCAGTCGGTACACCGCTGGAGCGGACGCTGTCCTACGAATATGAACCAAAGTTCAACCGCGTCGTCCGCATGGTCGATGCTGCGGGTAAAGCTACGCAATATCAATATGATGCCAAAGGAAATCTGACACTTCAGACCAATCCCGATGGTACGTCCCAGGCATTCACCTATGACGCCCGTGGTCTGCGTCTGACCATGCGGGACGAAAGAGCGAATGTTACGACCAACGCTTATGATGACTATGGACGGTTGATCTCTGTCACTGATCCGAAGGGAGCTATGACCAGCTATACCCGGGATGCTGCCGGCAATCCGTCCGTTACGGTTCGGGGCAATGGAACGCCCGAGCAGCAGATTGAGCTTGCTTTCTTCGACAGCAAAAACCGACGGATTTTCTCCATCGACGGGGAGGGAGGCCAAAACGAGATTGTCTACGACGCTGCTGGCAACGTTGCCAAAACTGTTGATGCAACGAAGATCTCCGTTTTGAATATCTATGACGACCGGAGCCGCCTCTCGAGTATCGCGGACCCGGCGGCCGGCACGACATCCGTCATTTATGACGCGAACGACAATATCGCGGCGATAACGGCTGCCGACGGCGAGAGAAAGACGCTCGTCTACGATGCGGCAAACCGTGTCAGCGAGATGACCGATGCGCTCGGTAATGTCAGCCGTATGGCTTATGACGTACGTGACAACGTCATTGCGGTCACTGATGGTCGAGGCAACACCACAACCTTCGCCTACGATGTGTTGGACAGGCTTGTTTCCCGAACGAATTCCGCGGGCAATGTCTGGACCTTCGAATATGACCTGCGGGACTACCGGAAGACGGTCGTCAAGCCGGATGGAACACGTGTCGCCTTTGAATATGACGCTCTCGGGCGGTTGATCGCTGCCAGTGCCACCGATGAAGCTTTATCCAAGCGCCGCTTTGCCTATGACGGTGCGGGAAATCTCATTTCCGCTAGTGTTGGCGATGAGGCCGCCGAACAGCTCTCGTCGGTATTCGGATACGATCAACTGGACCGGATCATTTCCGAACAGGCCAGCGGGGTGCGGTTCCCCTCCTGGAGCTTCACTTACGAATATGACGCTCTCGGTCGTCGGGTCGTCCTGCGCGACGCTGCGGGGTCTGTCACACGGTACCTCTATGACAAGGCCGATCGGCTTTCCGGTATGACGCTGCCTTCGGGCAAGGCGCTCGGTTTTTCGTCTGACGCGGCGGGCCGGCGGACGGATATGCGCTTCCCGAACGGGTTGTCGCTCTCGGCTCGTTATGAGACGCCGTCTGCTGGCGGATCTGGCGGATCTGGCGGAATGACGGGTCGCCTGTCCTCTGTCGCACATGGTCTTGAAGCCGCTGGCGCGGGTGGGTCTTCCCTCAATCAAAAACTCGGAACGGTCAGCTACACCTATAATGTGAAAGGTGACATTACCGGTATTGCCGAAACCGCCACACCACCGCGCATTCGTAACAGCAGCTACGACGCGATCAGCCGCCTCGTATCGGTTACCAATGGCGACGGCGAGTTGGTGGAAAGCTACACGCTTGACGCAGAAGGCAATCGCCTGACCTCGCATATGTCGAAGCTGCACCTGACGGATCCGGCCAACCGGCTTGTCGATGACGACCGGCATCAGTTCGAATATGACGTCAACGGCAACCTGATCCGCAAAACCGTCAAGGCGAGCGGATTGACCTGGCGTTATGGCTATTCCGCTTACGACGAGCTTGTTCTGGTAAGCCGTCATGCCTCGGCCTCAACCGGGGCGACAGCTGAGTTGACGGTGAGCTATCGTTACGATGCGCTGGGTCGTCGGCTGTCGGAGCGACGACAGGATGCGAGCGGAACGGAAACATCGTTCAGGAGCTTCCTGTATGACGGCGAACATGTTGCGGCCGAAGCAGCCGTTGATGGCGCAGGTGTTGCAAGCGAACCGCGCCGATACAGCCATACCGATGGCGTAGACGATCTTGCCGGCATCACCCTTGCTGCCGGAGCGGGTGGGGTTCCGTCATCCACGGCAACCGCGACCGGCGCGAATGCTCCGTCGGCATCTTCTTATTACGTCCATACCGACCACCTCGGCTCGGTTCGGGCTGTGACGGACGATGCCGGATCAGTTGTGAACGAATATAGCTACGACAGCTATGGTCAGCCGGAGAGGGCAGTCGAAACGGTGCCGCAGCCGTTCCGCTTCACCGGTCGGGAGTATGATCAGGAGACGGGCCTATCCCACTATCGTTCACGCGCCTACGATCCCTCGACCGGCCGCTTCCTTCAGGAAGATCCGATCTGGTTCGAAGCCGGTGACCTTAACGTCTATCGCTATGTCTGGAACTCGCCCGCCAATTGGACGGATCCAAGTGGAAT
>NZ_QLNF01000053.1:0-4856 GCF_003261015.1 Agrobacterium sp. MS2
GTTTTCGCAGCGGCAGATGGGAATTTTCCGCACGGTTGTTAAGGCCCTTGTGAGATCTATGTTCTACGGTCGGCTTCACATCTCGCTTTGCCGCCCCGTATGAACGCAGTTTATCAGTGACAATCCTCTTTGGCGCGAGACCTTGCTTCTTCAGCAGCCTGATCAGCAATCGCTTGGCAGCCTTGGTGTCTCGACGGGTCTGCACGATCTCGTCGAGAACATATCCGTCCTGGTCGACGGCTCGCAAAAGCCAATGCTTTCGCCCGCCGATCGTTACGACCACTTCGTCCAGATGCCAGATATCCTCTCGCGACGGCGTCTTTCTGCGCAGTCGCTTTGCGTAGGCCGCACCGAATTTCCGGCCCCAGCGCCGGATCGTTTCGTAGGACACGACAATGCCGCGCTCCAGCAGCATTTCTTCCACCAGCCGCAGGCTTAACGGGAACCGGAAATACAGCCAGACAGCATGGGCGATGATATGCGGTGGGAAACGGTGGTTCTTGTAGCTGATGGTCGGCGTGCTCATCACGTCCGGTTATCCGTCAACCGTTAAGCCACGAACAACGTGACAACGCCCAGGCGGCGGTTCGTGTCATGGGGATCGATGGCGCTTCCGCCAGAGAGGCTGCCGAACAGTTAGGCTCGACAGAGGGCGCTGTGAGGGTAGCATTCCATCGGTCACTGAAAAGGCTGACTGCCATGGCCAAGGATAAGTTCTGATGATGAGCGAGCACGAACGTCAAAGCTTCGAAAGCACCAACGTCCTGATCAAGCAGCTGACTTTGGAAGCAGGAGACGAGCGAGCCGGCGGACTGAGTTTTCCTAAACTGTTTTCGGTGGCTCTTGTCATAGCTCTTTTGGCGGCAATCGCAGTGGTCCTCGCAACGGCCGGCGTGCGTGCAGACTTCAACGACTATTTTTGGACGTGGACGTCTCAGTTCAAGGTCATCGGGATGTTGCTGCTCGCGGCAGGCGCTGTGCACGCTGTGTGGGCTGCGGTAACTCCGGGAGAGAGACCGCGTTTGATGCAGGGAGTTCTCCCCGCTGGCGTCTTCTTGCTTACTGGAGCTATTCTGGACCGAAGCAATCTTCCACTCTTCGGAGCTCACAGTCTTTCTGTTGTCTTATGCGTCGGCACCATCATCGCGGCGTCCCTGCCCGCGATGGTCATCATTCTCCTTGCAATGCGCCGAGGCATCCCGACGCGCCTGACCAGTTCGGGTGTGGCAGCAGGGCTGCTCGCAGGTTCAGTCGGGGCGCTCTCCTACACGATCGCCTGCCTGAATGACGGCGCAACGTTTGTAGCAACCTGGTATCCGGTTGCCATCGCGCTAGTCACGCTGCTCGGCCGCGCCATCACACCACGTGCCCTAACGTGGTGAACCGGAGCACCTTGGCGGACACGATCCAGCGGCCTGATTCGCGTGCCTGCTCCCGGTAAACTGCGAAGTGACTGAGCGATGAAAGTCACCCGTCTCCGTGTCGCACGGGCCTGTTCCATCTTAAATCGTCTTACTAAAGAGACACATGACAAACCGTTGTTGCCGGCTTCAGCCGCCGTTGCGCGAGCACGTTCGTCGTCTGGTCGTGAGGACACTAGAAAGAATGGGAGGATGTTCGAGATTTTAGGGAGATCGTCCCAAAGTCTCGCCGAGCTGGGAGTAGTATCGATCGAGTAGGCTCTCGCCGTCTGCAGGCGAGAAAACGTAAAGACGCATAACCCCTTCAAATACCAGGGATAGCCTCTCCCCGACAGCAACCGGATCAAGATCGGGAGATACGCGCCCTGCATTTTGAGCCTGCAAGATGCTTCTGCGCAATAGCGCGAATAAGCTCGCTTCGGAGCGACGAAGCAGATCTGCAACTTCAGGATTGCGGCCGCCCTCACTGGCGATTTCCGCCCGGAGTACAGCAATAGCGTGCCCCTCCTTCGTGAGGAAGATGCCCTCTAGAGCCTTCTTGATGCCTTGGGGGCTTAGGTCTGTCTCCCATACGCGAGAAATCATCTCTGCGTGACGCTCAAGATCAACCTCGATCAGGGCGGCAATCAACGCTTCCTTGGTTGGGAAATATTGGTACAGATTTGCGACGCTAACCCCGGCGGCGGCGCTAATCTGCGCTGTAGAGGAGGCATGGAAGCCACGCTCGACAAAGCATCTTCGTGCTCCGTCCAGGATCTGATTGATCCTTTCTTGACGGGCGTGTTCATTGACGGGCCGTCCGAGCTGCGTCTGAGGTCTCTGCTTCTTCATCGCTTGGTTATATGAGTGAACCATCCCTCATGCAAGGCGTGCGGCTGCCGGAGCATATTAGATTTCGAACCGCTGCTACGATGAGGATCTAGTGCTCGCCAGAACAAGAGGCGCTGGCGACATCCTTTTCCACGAGGATCGTGAGTGGAGGCTGCAGCGAAGGTGAAGAGCTCCCGCAAAGCTTGCGAGTTGCAACGCGGAATCGCCAACGCGATCTGACGACCACCACCGGCTGCTTATAGTGAAGGTCAAAAAAAGCGATTGACAACGAGTGAGGGAGCCCTCACTTATATTTTGCACCGCTAAGCATTTAAGCGAGCCAAGGCTAAGCGGGTACAGCGACTGAGCGCTGCCGGACCCGTCCACGGCGCCTCATAACATCACGGTGGCGGCTAACAGGATAAATACAATGACCCAACATACCCGCATTCACACACTGCAGACGAACTGGATCAACGGCAGCTGGGACTATGAGGGTGCCGCCGGTACATCGGTCAGCCCGTCCACGGGCGAGGTCGTCGGGGAGTATCTCGACATCGGACCAGAACAGGCAAGGAAAGCGATCGAGACGGCGCGTGCCGCATTTGTCTTGACGCCTTGGTCGCGCAACCGGGACTTGCGATCGCGAGCACTGTTCGAACTGGCAGACCGCCTCGATGCACGTAAGGACGAGATCGCGAAGATGCTTAGTCGGGAAGGCGGCAAGTTGATCGCGCAGACCACTTGGGAAGTGCAGGGCGCGGTTGAGTGGCTACGCTATTCGGCGGCGACGGCAATTCTCCAGACCGGCGGCCGTGCTGTTGAAACGACACCGGGCATGTACTTCCATTCCAATCCAGAGCCCATGGGTGTTGTCGGTGTCATCACACCCTGGAATTCGCCTGTGATGCTCGCCGTGCGCGCGTTCGGCCCCGCACTGGCTGCTGGCTGTACCGTCGTCCTGAAAATGCCGCACCAGACAGCACTGACTGCGGCACTCGTTGCCCAGGCGGTGTCGGAGACGCAATCGCTGCCCGCAGGCGTGCTGAACGTCGTCTCCGAGAGTGGTAATATCCTTTCGTCGATGCTAGTCGATTCCCCACTCGTCAGTGCGATAAGCTATACCGGCAGCACCCATGTCGGCCGTCTGATCGCGCAGAACGCTGGCAGGTCGCTGAAGCGGCTCAATCTCGAGCTCGGCGGTAAGGCACCGCTGATCGTGTTCGACGATGTCGATGTCGATTTGGTCGTCCCGCAGATCGTGACTGCACTGGTGGCAATGAACGGACAGTTCTGCTGCACCGGCTCTAGGGTGCTGGTTCACCGCGGCATTGCCGACAAGATGCGGGCAGCGCTGACCAAAGCCTATGCTTCGGTTCGCCTGGGTGAGAGCGAGGATCCCCAAGCTCAGCTGGGACCGCTGATCGACAAGGCCAGTGTGGCGCGTGTCGATGCGTTGATCGAGCAATATAAGCACGAGGGCAAGGTGCTCGTCCGCGGAGGCGGCGTAACCGAAGGGCCGCTGGCGCGAGGTGCATTCTACCGACCGACCTTGATTGAGGTAGAGCCGGTCGGTGCGTTCCTCGTACAGAGCGAAGTCTTTGGCCCTGTTCAGACGCTTGAAGTCTTCGAGGATGAAGCCGAGGCGATCTCGCGGGCCAATGCCACAGAGTTTGGTCTCGCAGCATCGGTGTTCACGGCAGATGCCAATCGTGCGCGGCGCGTCGCCGGCGCGCTTGAAGCTGGCACCGTCTGGATGAATTGCTGGGGCATCGTGACCGAACACATGGAAGAAAGCGGCCTGAAGCAGAGCGGCGTCGGCTCCCTCTGCGGTCCCCGAGCAATTGAACAGTTTCAGGAAATCAAGGTCTACGTATCGGTCGATCCTGCACAGGCCGCCTGATCTGCGTTCTCGAACCGGCGCGGCCTTGCGTCCGTGTCGGTCACAGCTCTCGATTTGACTAAGCGGGCAGAGGCCCTGCCATGGAAAGGACAGTACGATGAGGTTTCGTGACAAGATTATTGTCGTGACGGGTGGCGGATCCGGTATTGGGGCGGCAAGCGTACAACGTTTCCACCACGAGGGTGCCACAGTGGTGATTGCCGACCGCAGCCAGGAAAGGGGTGAGGCATTTGCTGCAAAGTTAGGCGACAACCGTGCACATTACCGGCAGGTTGACGTTACCCGTTGGCCCGATATGAGCCGCCTTATGCAGGAGGTTGTCGCCAGTCATGGCCGTCTCGACATCCTGGTCAACAATGCCGGTATCGGCAGCCTTGCGACCACTGCTGACATCGCCATCGAAGAATGGCAGCGGGTTATCGACGTCGATCTGAACGGCGTGTTCTACGGCTGCAGAGCTGCACTACCGATCATGAGAGCACAGGGCGCTGGCAGTATCGTTAACACTGCGTCCGCTTCTGGACTGGCGGCCGATTATGGTTTTGCCGCCTATAATGCCGCCAAGGGGGCCGTCGTCAATTTCACGCGCGCTGCGGCAGTGGATCACGCAAGAGACGGTGTTCGCGTAAACGGGCGTTGTCACGTTGATCGTGGCTTAACGGTTGACGGATAACCGGACGTGATGAGCACGCCGACCATCAGCTACAAGAACCACCGTTTCC